>NZ_JBFNXR010000047.1:0-67500 GCF_040813635.1 Novosphingobium rhizovicinum
CCTAGGCTCAGGACCCATTGATTGGTTGAGGGCAATGTGATTCAGGCTCCGCGAGGAGACTGATCATGAGCGACCTGTACTGGCTGACGGACGAGCAGATGGCGCGGCTTTCGCCATATTTCCCGAAGAGTCACGGCAAGCCGCGGGTGGATGATCGACGGGTTCTGAGCGGGATCATCTTCGTCAATAGCAACGGCTTGCGGTGGCGTGATGCGCCCAGGGAATACGGCCCGCACAAGACGCTCTACAACCGCTGGAAACGTTGGGGCGAGATGGGCGTGTTTGGCCGGATGATGGAAGGCCTTGCCGCCGAAAGAGCGGAGCCCAAGACCGTCATGATCGACGCGACCTATTTGAAAGCGCACCGCACGGCCTCGAGCCTGCGGGTAAAAAAGGGGACCTTGGGCGGCTGATCGGGCGCACCAAGGGCGGCATGAACACCAAGTTGCACGCAATCACCGACGCCAACGGTCGCCCCTTGAGCTTCTTCATCACCGCCGGCCAGATCAGCGATTATACCGGTGCGGCAGCTTTGCTGGACGACCTGCCCAAGGCACAGTGGATGCTGGCAGACCGGGGCTATGACGCCGAGTGGTTCAGGGATGCCCTCGGGCAGAAAGGTATCAAACCTTGCATTCCAGGCCGGAAATCCCGTTCTCTTCCCGTCCAATACGACAAGCGCCGATACAAGCGCCGCAACCGCATCGAGATCATGTTCGGCCGCCTCAAGGACTGGCGCCGCGTGGCAACCCGCTACGACCGATGCCCGACCGTCTTCTTCTCTGCCCTCGCTCTCGCGGCAACCGTCCTCTTCTGGCTCTGATCAACGAGTCCTGAGCCTAGCTTATGAAAGCAAGGATCGTCAGCCAAAAGAGTGCGGAGATGCATGCTGCGTCAAGCAGCGCAGCGGGAACGCTGAGTTTGCTCGACGAAAGCTCCGAATGGCTGTTCCGGGCGACAAGCCAACGGGCAGGAGCAGAGGCAAGGGGCATGTGTGGCATCCTCGATTTTTTCTTTGGTAACCGATTAACGAAAAGCTGCATTCTTCGGCGCCCCATCTGGCAGACCTTTCGATCCGAATTGGCTCGAGGAGAGTTTCAGTCTGTTTTCCTGGCCAGTGCCGATGGGCCAGAACATGCCGATTTGATCTGTCCGATACGGGTGCGAAACCCGCCGGGACATGACTGCAACAGCGCCGAACTCGCGCCGGCTCGCTTTGTACTCTCAATGTACTCTCAATCAGGGGGGCGCACGGCTTCCGCCGATTCCACTTTGGTGTACATCCTGACTTGTCTTGTTGCGGGATGATGGTCGTCGCCGGATCAGGGTGTTGGCTCACCAGATTTTTCGCACAGACAGTTTGCCACGGGTTCTGGTCTGCGGCGGTTGTCGTGAGCGTCAGCTTGCGCCTAGAGCATTTTTAAGCTGGCCGTTTGCGGTCAGCGGCTCGGAAAAGTGCAGCGACGGAAATCTGGAGCGTCTCCGTCCGATGGGAGGAATCTAGAGCGCCACGAATAGCCGCTGGGACGCGACTGCCAGGGCGCTTTCGCTCGCCAACACACTTAGGCTTGATGACGGAGCAGTTCTCCGTGCGGTGCTGCGCACCGGGCGACTTCTGGCATGCTGCTCACGCTCAAGAGGTGCTGCAGGGTTAACGATCTTTTGAGCATGATCACCGATAAGCTCACCCGAATATTGCTTTCCTGAGAGATGGCGACAGCATGGAATTGCCTGCGTGAGCCTTGGCTTCTTTCTTCGATCCTATCTTAACCACGCTTTGAGCTTGGGCTTCTTGCGTTTGCAGGACAGCGCCACCGGTGGGCGACCGTGAGTTTCGGCAGGTTTGCGCCGTGGGGAGCAAGGCGTAGTCCAGGCAATGCATATGTGCTGCCCGGCGGCGGCAGACTTCTCCGCGTTGCGAGGAGCGGCGCTTGATGTTGCTACAGGCCATTGCACCGGTTCCAGAGGACGGTACGTCGCGATCGCTACCCCAGATCCTGGCAGTTGATCTGGATGGCACATTGCTACGCTCGAACATGCTGCACGAGACGTTCTGGTCTGCATGGGGTGCAGACTGGCGCGTGCCCTTCCTGGCCGCCGCGCGGCTAAGGCACGGCAAGGCTCAGTTGAAGGCTCTGCTGACCGAGCGTGCATCTGTTGATTTCAGTGTGCTGCCCTACGATGCCGAGGTTCTGGCGTATATTCGCAGGTGGCGCGAAGACGGTGGTCGGGTGGCCCTCGTTACCGCGTCCGACCAACGCCTTGCCGATGGCGTTGCCCGACACCTTGGTCTGTTCGATGACGTGTTCGGCTCTGACGGCACCCGAAACCTGAAGGGGCGAGCGAAGGCTGAGTTTCTTGTCGATCGCTATGGAGCCGGCAGCTATGCTTACGTCGGCGATACTCATGCTGACGATGAAGTCTGGCGCCATTCCGGTCATGCTGTTGTAAAGAGTCGCTCTCGCCGGGTTCATGCGAAAGCCCGGGTGCATCGCAGTTTCGAAGTAATCCAGCCGCCGGTGAGTAGCGCTGCCGGCCTAGTGCGGGCCCTGCGCCCCCACCAGTGGCTCAAGAACCTGCTTGTTTTCCTGGCCATGCTGGGTGCCCATCAGTTCGACGGCGAGACCCTTCTGCGCGCGGTCGGTGCCTTTCTGGCATTCAGTCTTGTCGCGTCCAGCGTCTACTTGGTGAACGATCTGCTCGATCTGTCTGCGGATCGAGCCCACGTCCGCAAGTGCAAGCGGCCTTTCGCCTCGGGAGCGGCTGCCATTGAGTGGGGTTTGCCGCTCACCGTTCTGCTATTGGTCAGCGGCGCTGCCATCGCTGCGCTGCTTGGGCCGATGTTCATGCTGGTGCTTGCGATCTACTACATCACCACCACCGCGTATTCGCTTTCGTTGAAGCGGCACACGATTATCGATATTTGCGTGTTGGCTGGTCTCTACACGATCCGCGTCCTTGCGGGCGGTGTGGCGACTGGCATTCCGGTGTCCGTCTGGCTCCTGGCATTCTCTTTGTTCATCTTCTTCTCACTGGCTGCGGTGAAGCGTCAGGCGGAACTCGTCGACGCAGTGAAGGCGGGTAAATTGAAGATCCATGGTCGCGGCTATCATCCTGACGACCTGGCACTCGTCTCGCAGATGGCCGTCGGATCGGGCTTTGTATCGGTTCTGGTGGTAACCCTTTATCTGAGTGCCGACACCGTATTGCAGATATACCCGCGGGCTGAGCTGCTTTGGGGAGTGACACCGGTTCTGCTTTTCTGGATCAGCAGGGTGATCTTCAAGGCGCATCGTGGCGAGATGCACGACGATCCGATCGTTTTCGCGGCGAGGGATCGCGTGAGCATCGTTTGTGGAGCATTGATCCTGGCGTTCGCGGTGGGAGCGTCGCTGCCATGACACTTGCGGTGCTTGTTGCGCGGTATGCTCTCTTCGCCGTGATTGCGACCGTGGCGAACCTGGGTATCCAGCGTCTGGTGCTCCGCGCAGGGGAGGGGATGTCGTTTTACATCGCGGCCGTGTTTGCAGGCACCCTCGCGGGGTTGGTGATCAAGTATGCGCTGGACAAGCGGTGGATCTTTTTCGATCCGGGCACCGGGTTGCGAAACCACAGCCAGAAATTCACGCTCTACACCGCCATGGGAGTCGTCACGACGGCTGTTTTCTGGGCGACAGAGAGCCTCTTCTGGTTCGTCTGGCAAACGCAGTTCATGCGGGAGTTCGGTGCCGTCCTGGGGTTGGCGCTCGGATATCTGATCAAGTACCGGCTCGATCGGCGCTTTGTGTTCACTGATGCAGCCTTGCAGCAGGGATCGTCTGGCAAGGCGGTCACGCAGTGATCCTCTCCGGCTGGGGGCGCTATCCTCGCGCAGATTGCATGGTCCATCGCCCTCGAGACACTCATGATCTGAGTGCTTCTCTCGCAAGGGCCGAGGGCAGCGTCATCGCGCGCGGGAATGGGCGTGCCTACGGCGATAGTGCGCTCAATCGCGCTTGCACGATCGATATGCGGGGTTTCGACCGCATCCTGGCGTTCGATCCGCGAGCGGGACAGGTCGTGGCTGAGGCCGGCGTTCTGCTGGCGGACATCATACGCGTGTTCCTGCCGCGCGGCTGGTTTCCTGCCGTAACACCCGGAACCAAGTTCGTGACCGTAGGTGGAGCGATCGCGTCCGACGTGCATGGCAAGAACCATCATAAGGAAGGTTCATTCGGCGCCTTCCTTGATTGGCTCGACGTCCTCTGCCCCGATGGTGTGGTGCGCCGGGCCAGCGCGCGGCAAGAGAGCGAACTGTTCGCATGGACGGTGGGGGGCATGGGGCTCACCGGCGTCATCGTGCGGGCCGCCTTCCGGCTACGTCCGGTGGAGAGCGGCTGGATGCGGCAACTGACGCTCCCTGCCCCAAGCCTCTCCAAGGCCATGGAGCTTTTCGAGCAAGCTGGGGACGCCACCTATTCAGTGGCCTGGATCGACTGCCTTGCGAGTGGAAGTGCGGAAGGCCGTTCGCTCGTGATGTTGGGCGAGCATGCCGAACTGGATAACCTGCGGGGAAAGGAGCGGCAGGACCGCTGGGCCGAACGGTCGCGGCGGGAGCGATCTGTTCCCATCGACTTTCCGGCGCTCCTGCTGAATCGCTGGTCGGTGAGCGCCTTCAACCGGCTTTACTACGCGAATGGCCGTCGCAGGGCGGGCGAAACGCTCGTCGACTATGACAGCTACTTCTACCCGCTCGACGCGGTGCTCGAATGGAACCGTATCTATGGGCGCAAAGGATTTGCCCAATTCCAGTGCGTGCTTCCGCTGGAAGCTTCCGAGAAAGGCCTGGGCGCGCTGCTGACCGAAATCAGGCGCTCCGGGCAGGGGTCGTTCCTCGCTGTGTTGAAGCGCATGGGGGCGCAGCAGAGCCGCTTCTCGTTTCCTATGGAGGGCTACACGCTGGCTCTGGATTTCCCCTTTCGATCGTCGACTCCGAAGCTGTTCGCAGAGCTTGAGCGGATTGCCGTCGATCATGGCGGTCGTTTCTATCTGGCCAAGGACAGTCAGCTCACGCCTGAGTTGCTTCGCCAGTCCGATCCGCGGACGCAGCCCTTCACGGCTATGCGCGAGGCAGGCGGCGCTGCGGCCCGGTTCCAATCTCTACAGTCCGAAAGGCTGGCCCTATGAGCAAGTCCGTTCTCGTGATCGGCGCCCGTTCCGATATCGGCAGGGCAACGGCCCACGCCTTTGCCTCGCAAGGGTACATGGTCCAGCTTGCAGCCCGGAAGGCGGAAACCCTCGCCGACGATGCCAGGGATCTGGAAATCCGGCACCGTGTCGATGTGACGCTACACGAGCTCGATGCACTTGATCTCTCCAGCCATGAGGCATTCGTCGAAGGTTTGCCGGTGCTGCCGGACGTGGCCATCTGTGCGGTGGGGGCGATGGGCGATCAAAAACTCAGCGAGACTTCATGGCAAGACATGGCATCTGTGCTCCGAAGCAACTTCGAGGGGCCTGCAAGCCTGTTTGCAGTGCTGGCAAATCGCATGGTCGCACGTGGTTCCGGCACTCTCATAGGCATCAGTTCGGTTGCCGGTGTGCGCGGGCGAGCTACCAACTACGTCTATGGTTCTGCCAAGGCGGGTTTCAGTGCGTATCTTTCGGGCCTGCGCAATCGTCTCGCCCGTGATAAAACTGGCGTACATGTCGTGACCGTGTTGCCTGGCTTCGTCGACACTCAGATGACCCGAGGCATGGACCTTCCTGCAAGACTGACTGCGCAGCCTGTTGAAGTCGGAAAAGCCATCGTCGAGGCAGTCCGCAAGGGGCGCAACGTCGTATATGTACGGCCGATCTGGCAAGGGATCATGCTGGTGATCCGGCACATTCCGGAGTTCCTCTTCAAGAAGCTGAGCCTCTGACAATCGTCAGGGCGCCCGCTCCCCGTGTCTGAGGCCCGCCTCGGCCCGCATGCGCGGCGTGCCCCAAGCACGTGGCTGTGCGTTCGGCACTGAGCGCCTATATCGGTGTTTCGATCAAGCCGGGAAGCGGCGGGCGTGACATGTCGCGGACCTTGTGGAGAGATTGATGACCGCAGAAACCAAGGCCAAACCCCATAATGACAGTTCGGGCCTGCCGGGAGGGTTGGAAGCCGAGATTGCTGCGCGAATAACAGAGTCACGGCTCCCGGGCGAAGGCGATCTCGACGCCCAATGGACGCACGATGCTGCGGCCTTCGTACTCTCCGCAGCGCGACAACGGCAGCCAGGTGAGCCGGTGATAGAGATCGCCTCTGCCAGTGAGGGTCGTCGTTTTCTTCGGATCGCCTTGATCAACGACGATATGCCATTTCTGGTGGACTCCATCGCAGCAGCTATCACTGCGATGGATGTCGCGATCGACCAACTCGTGCATCCGGTTATCGCGGTTCGAAGGAACGAGACCGGTGAACTGGTAGACTTGCCTGCGCGAAATAGTGCGGATGCCAAGCCGGAGTCCATGATCTACATCGAGACGGTGCGGGTCGATGCTCGACAGCGGCGGGCACTGGCGCAGTCGCTTGGCGCGACCCTTGCGGACGTGCGTGCTGCCGTGTCGGATTGGCCACGCATGGTTTCGCTTTTGCAAGAAGATGCGGACCGGATCGATGATGAGGAGAGCGCAGAACTGCTGCGCTGGTTCGCGGCTGGCAGCCTCACCCAACTCGGCCACGTCACACGCAAGCGCGATGGTAGTCACTCACAACTGCTCGGTATCTGCAGGAGGGGGGCGAAGGCCATCCTCGCAGACCAAAGCTACGAACGCGCCTTCGCTGCATTCGATGATGATCTCGCCAACGGAAGAGGGCGCAAGCCGATCATCATCAAAGCCAATCGGATCGCAACCGTTCACCGGCGCGTCCCGCTAGACCTGTTCCTGGTGCCGGTGGTGCAGGGAAATGCGGTCACGGCGGTTTCGGTCCATGTAGGGCTTTGGACAAGCGCCGCGCTGAACGCCGCACCGGATCGGGTTCCCCGGCTGCGTCAGCAATTGCAGGCTTTGAGCGAGCGGTTCGGAGTTGACCCGAACGGGCACACGGGCAAGGCGCTGCGCCACGCGTTGACGGCTCTGCCGCACGATTTGCTCGTCAGCTTCAGCGATGTCGATGTCGAGCGGGTCGCAACTACGATGACGAGCCTGGTGGACCGGCCCCGCCCTCGGCTGCTGCTGGTCGAGGCGCCATTGGCCCGCCACGTGCTCGCTTTCGTGTGGCTGCCGCGCGACCAGCTGTCCACACAGATGCGGGGGCGGATACAAGCCCTGATAGAGCGTACGGCAGGCGTGGAAGTTCTCGACTGGAGCATGCAGGTCGAGGCAGGCACGCTGACGATGCTTCGCTACGTTCTCGACACGCGCGAGGCCGAGACCCTTCCCGACGAAGGAGAACTGGACCAGCAGCTGCGCATCTTGTTGCGCGGCTGGGGTGAGGCAGTGGAGGCCGCGATTGTCGCGCATGGAGAGGGTACGCGCGCGCCAGCCATTGCGGCGCGCTATGCCGACGCGTTCCCGATGTCTTATCGCAGCGACTATGGCGCGGTGGAAGCTGCCATCGACATTCGCCACCTGCGCCGTCTGGCAGGGAGCGAGGCGGAGGTCCAATCCGGGCCGCACCGCTGGCGAGACGTGCGGCTCTATCGCATGTCCAACGATGCGCCCGAGCGGCTGCGTCTGAAAATCTACCAGAACGAGGGCGCACTGCCCCTGTCGGACGCGGTTCCCGCGCTGGAGAACTTCGGCTTCCGGGTTCTGGAGGAGATACCCACTCCGCTGAATCAGGGGCGGATGGGCACGATCCATGACTTCCTTCTCGAAATGCCGACCGGGGAAGCAGCAGAGCCATTGCTGGAGCGTGCCGATGGTATCGAGGCGGCCTTCGCAGCGGTCCTGAATGGCGCCGCAGAGAATGACACCTTCAACCGCCTGGTGATCAGTGCGGGACTTTGCGCGGGGGAGGTGGAATGGCTGCGGGCGTTCTACCGGTATTTGCGCCAGGCGGGGGTCAGCTACACGATCTACACTGTCGTTGACGCCTTGGGCCGCGCGCCTGCGATCACTTATGGTCTGGTTACGCTGTTCCGGGCTCGTCACGATCCCGATTTCTCGAGAGACCGGGATATCGCAGAGCAGGAGGCCTCAGATTCTATCAGGACCGGGCTTGCTGGTGTTGCGGCGATCAACGACGATCGTGTGCTGCGCCTGTATCGCAGCCTGATCGATGCGATCTTGCGCACCAATGCCTTTGCACCGGCGGCGGACGAGGCTTTGGCCTTCAAGATTGATTCTGCCCTGGTTCCGGGCCTGCCGAAGCCCGTGCCGTGGCGGGAGATCTTCGTCTACTCGCGTCGCGTAGAGGGCATTCACTTGCGAGCCGGGCCCGTGGCTCGCGGCGGTCTGCGCTGGTCCGACCGGCGCGATGACTTCCGCACCGAAATCCTCGGGCTGATGAAGGCGCAGCGGGTCAAGAACGCAGTCATCGTTCCGACTGGTGCGAAGGGCGGCTTCTACCCCAAGCTGCTTCCCGATCCGCAAAAGGATCGCGCCGCTTGGGCTGCCGAAGGGCAGGCCTCTTACGAGATCTTCATCCGTACACTTCTCTCGGTGACCGACAACATCGTGGATGGGGCGGTCGTTCATCCCGAAGGCGTCGTCATTCGCGATGGCGAGGACCCCTACTTCGTCGTGGCCGCCGACAAGGGAACGGCCCGCTTCTCCGATGTTGCCAACGCGATCGCCGAGAAGCGCGACTTCTGGCTCGACGACGCGTTCGCCAGCGGCGGGTCCAAGGGATACGATCACAAGGCGATGGGAATTACCGCCAGGGGGGCATGGATTTCGGTCCAACGGCACTTCCTGGAACTGGGCGTCGATGTTCAGACCGAGACGGTGCGCGTTGCGGGTTGCGGTGACATGTCGGGCGACGTGTTCGGCAATGGCATGCTGCTCTCGCAAGCGATCCAGCTTGTCGCCGCGTTCGATCACCGGCACATCTTCATCGACCCCGCTCCCGATCCGGCGAAAAGCTGGGCCGAACGCAAGCGGCTCTTTGAAGCGCCGGTCTCCAGCTGGGAGGATTACGACAAGTCTCTGATCTCCAAAGGCGGCGGTGTCTTTTCGCGCAGCATGAAGCGCATCCCGCTTACGGACGAGATGCGCAAGGTGCTCGGCGTCGATGCGAAAGAACTGGAGCCAGAGGCGCTGATTGCTGCGATACTTCGAGCGCCTGTGGACCTGCTGTGGTTCGGTGGCATCGGCACGTACCTAAAGTCCTCGGCGGAAAACAACGCTGCGGTGGGAGATCCGACCAACGATCCGCTTCGCGTCGACGGGGCTGCGGTTCGGGCCCGTGTCATCGGTGAGGGCGCGAACCTGGGCGTGACACAGGCAGGCCGCATCGAGTTCGCGCAGCGCGGCGGGCGGATCAACACCGACTTCATCGACAACTCCGCTGGCGTTGATTGCTCCGACAACGAGGTCAACATCAAGATCGCGCTCGCCGCAGCAAAGCGGGCGGGCAAATTGACCGAGCCCAAGCGGGTGGCGCTGTTGCGCGACATGACGGAAGAGGTCGCGGCGATCGTTCTGGAGGATAATCGCCTCCAGGCCCTCGCCCTTTCGATAGCCGAACGGGGTGGCAGCGCTGCCATTCCTTCGTACATCCGCGTGATTGAGGCGCTGGAGGAGGCAGGCAGCCTGGACCGCCGGACGGAGGGCCTTGCCGATTCAGAAACCCTGACGCGGCGGACCATGGATGGGCAGGGGCTGACTCGACCGGAACTCGCGGTTCTGCTCTCGAGCGCCAAGCTCATGCTCCAGGACGCGATCGAGAACAGCCCGCTTGCGTCCGATCCCAGCATGGAAGGCGTGCTGCTTAATGCATTCCCGCAGCCCATGCAGGCCAAGTTTGCGCAGTTCATCAAGGGGCACCGGCTCGCACCGCAGATCATCGCAACCAAGCTGGCGAACCAGATCGTCAATCGCCTCGGGGTGATCCATCCGTTCGAGCTTGCCGAAGAGGAAGGGGCGACTCTCGGGCAAGTTGCGTCTGCTTTCGCGTTGGCCGATCGCCTGTTCGGTCTCGACGCCCTCTGGGAGCGGATCGAGCGAACCGAGATGTCCGAAACCGCTCGCCTGGCGCTGTTCGACAAGATCGCTCATTCCGTCCGTGGGCATATGGCCGATCTGGTGCGCGTGGGTGCCGGCAACCTGACACCGGACGCGCTTGCCGAACACCTGAGCGAGAATGTCGCCGCGCTTGCGAAGGACACGCGTGAATTGTTGGGCGAAAGTGCGTGCGAACACTCCCGTCGGATCAGCGCGGCGCTGATGGACGAGGGCGTTCCCGAAGCGGAAGCCTCTGCCGTCACGCACCTTTACGAGCTCGACGGCGTGGTCGGTCTGGCCGCTTTGGCCAAGGTCACGCGCATCTCGCCGAGGCAGCTCGTCGCGGCGTTCACGCGCCTGGGGTCGGCGCTTGGGCTCGATTGGGCGCAGACCAGCGCTGCCGTCATGAGCCCCTCCGATCCTTGGGAGCGGTTGCTGGTCGCTGGCGTCGCGCGTGACTTCCAGCAGATGCGCCTGGAGTTTCTGGCAGAGCTGGCGAAGAGCGCACCGGATCGGAACGACCCTGTCGCTGCGGTAGAAGGCTGGATCGCCGGGCATGAGACTGCGATCCGCACCTTCCGCGCTATGGTCGAACGCGCAGAGAGATCCGTTCCACCCGCTCCGGCCATGCTGGCCCAGATCGCCAGTCAGGCGCGCAACTTGTTGTCGCGCAAGGGCGACGAAGCCTGAAGTTCACGAGCCGCTGCCAGCCAAACAGACTGGCAGCGATTACTCCAGCGGCAGCGCGCGTGTTTTCTTGATGGTGTCCAGCACGATGACGGACTGCACATCGCGCACTCCGGGCGTGCGCACGATCGACTTGAGAGTGATCTGCCCCAGATGCTCCACATCCCGCGCGATCACGTGGAGCAGATAGTCACGGTCCCCTGTGACCGCATGACAAGCGATCACGTAAGGATTGTCAGCGATGGCCTGCTCGAACCCGGCGATGTTCTCATCGCTATGCGCGTCCAGGTTCACGAGCACGTAAGCGTCTAGCGCGAAGCCCAGCTTGCGTTCGTCCAGAAGAGGATCGTAGCCGCGGATCAGCCCCTCATCCTCCAGCCGCTTGAGCCTGCGACTCACGGGCGTGGCCGACAAAGCAACGCGTTCTGCTATGGTCGCCACGGGCATGCGGGCATCCTCCTGAAGGGCAGCGATGATCCTGCGATCAAACTCATCCAGATGCATCAATCACCTACGTAGCCGCGAAACCCGAGGATAATCCACTACTCTGGCCGGTTTGGAACGCCAAGTCCGCACGGAACTGAACGCGGAGATCTGGCATTATCCTCTCATGAAGACCCCCGTGACCTCGACAAGCACGAGCGGGCTTCGGGGAGAGTACGACGGCGCGGCGGAGGACTTCACTGTTCCTCAGGATTGGCAACGCTATCCCCCCGAAGCACACGAGCGCTGGCGCCGCCTTTACACGGCGCAGAGCGGTCTTGCGCGCCGCTACGCTGCGTCGCAGTTTGTCGAGGGCTTGGAGCGGCTCGATTGTGCCGCGGGCATCCCGCGCTTCGCCGATGCCAATGAGGTGCTTCGCGCCGCAACTGGATGGGAACTGGTAGCGGTTCCCGGCTACATCCCGGACGCCATTTTCTTCCAGCACCTTGCGCATCGCCGCTTCCCGGTGACCCGCTGGCTGCGAGAGGAGCATGAGCTTGATTATCTGGTGGAGCCGGATGTCTTTCACGACTTCTTTGGCCATGTGCCGATGCTGCTCGACCCGCGTGTTGCCGACTTCCTTGAGCTTTACGGCAAAGCGGGCGAGCGGGCGATGGAGATGGGCGCGCTCGATATGCTGGCGCGCATCTACTGGTACACGGTTGAATTCGGGCTGGTAAGGCAGGGCGACGCTCTTAAAGTCTTTGGCGCCGGCATCGTCTCTTCCGCGGGAGAGACGGTCTATGCCATCGAGGACCGGGAGGTTCTGCGGCTTCCGTTCGATCCGGTCCGCATCATGCGAACCGCCTACTCCATCGACAGCTTCCAACAAAACTACTTCGTTCTGGAGAGCCTCGATCAGCTGATCGACGGGCTCGTTCAGCTCGATTTCGGCCCCATTTACGAGCGCTGGCGCGGAGAGACGCCGCTGCCCGCCGGACAGGCGTTGCCCGGCGAACGGACGCTCGATGCCTTCGGAGAACCCCTGACATGAGCGATCTTTTCGAGAACCCCATCGGCCTCGACGGCTTTGAATTCGTTGAATTCTCCGCGCCTGAGAAGGGCATGCTGGAGCCGGTCTTTACCGCCATGGGGTTCACCCGCATCGCCCGTCACCGCAGCAAGGACGTAGAGCTGTGGCGGCAAGGCGACATCAACTTCATCACCAACTACGAACCACACTCTCCTGCCTGGTTCTTCAGCCGTGAGCATGGCCCCAGCGCCTGTGGAATGGGCTTTCGCGTGCGAGATGCCCACAAGGCCTACGCCGAATTGCTGGCGCGCTCGGCCGAGCCGGTGCAGGTGGAGACCGGGCCGATGGAGCTTCGCCTGCCTGGCATCCGCGGCATCGGCAACTCGATCATCTACCTGATCGACCGGTATGAGCGGAACGGCGACGGTGCCCTGTCGATCTACGACATCGATTTCGAATATCTGCCTGGCGTCGATCGGCACCCCAAGGGCGCCGGCCTCAAGCTGATCGATCACTTGACGCACAACGTCTATGGCGGCCGCATGGCTTATTGGGCGGACTATTACGAGAAGCTCTTCAACTTCCGAGAGATCCGCTACTTCGACATCAAGGGTGAGTACACCGGACTCACCTCAAAAGCGCTGACGGCGCCGGACGGCAAGATCCGCATCCCGCTGAATGAAGAGTCCGATGGCGGCAAAGGTCAGATCGAGGAGTTCCTTCGCCAGTTTAACGGAGAGGGCATCCAGCACATCGCACTGATCTCGGACGATCTCGTTGCGACGTGGGATCACCTCAAGCGACTGGGCGTCCCCTTCATGACCGCGCCGCCGCAGACTTACTATGAGATGCTGGACGAGCGCCTGCCTGGACACGGCCAGCCCGTGAGCGAGCTGCAGGCCCGCGGTATCCTTCTCGACGGTTCGACCGAGGGCGGACAAAAGCGGCTTCTGCTCCAGATTTTCGCCGAAGCGAACGTCGGGCCTGTGTTCTTTGAGTTCATTGAGCGGCAGGGCGACGAAGGTTTTGGCGAAGGCAACTTCAAGGCCCTGTTCGAGAGCATGGAGCGCGACCAAGTGCGCCGCGGTGTGTTGAAGGTGGATGAGCCGGTCGCTTGACCGTGCGGGAAGGGAGCAAGCTATGAGCCTCGCTGACGGACCTCCGGTGCTTTCCGGCATCCACCACGTCGCCTATCGCTGCAGGGACGCGAAGGAGACAGTGGAGTTCTATCGCGACGTGCTCGGCATGGACTTCACACTGGCGATTGCCGAGGACAAGGTGCCCTCCACGGGCGCACCGGACCCCTACATGCACGTTTTCCTCGATGCAGGCGGCGGCAATGTGCTCGCCTTCTTCGAATTGCCCAATGCGCCGCAGATGGGGCGGGACGCGGCGACGCCCGCATGGGTGCAGCATATCGCTTTCAAGGTAGCCGACTACGATAGTCTGCTCACCGCCAAGGCCCGTGCGGAAGCGCGTGGTCTGGAGGTGGTGGGACCGACGCATCATGGGGTCTTCAAGTCGATCTATTTCTTCGATCCGAACGGGCATCGCCTGGAACTGGCATGGGATTTCGGCACCGAAGAGCAGATGCGGCGTTTGAAGGACGTGGCACAGGATATGCTCGAAGAATGGTCGCGGACCCGCAAGGCGCCCCGCCACGCAGCGTGGCTGCATGAAAAGATCGCTGAGGAGAGCGGCTCTTGATGCGGCTTCATGGCTATTATCGCAGTTCTACGAGCTACCGCGTCCGAATTGCCCTGAACCTTAAAGGGCTTGAGTACGAGACAGTGCCGGTCGACCTGCTCAAGGCTGAGCAGCGCAGCGAGGCGTACCGCGCCCTGAACTGCTTCGCCGGGGTGCCGGCGCTGGAGGTGGACGAAAAGCTGTACGCCCAGTCGCTGGCCATCCTTGAGTGGCTGGATGAGTACCGTCCAGAGCGGCCCCTCCTGCCTTCGGGCATTGAAGACCGCTTCGCAGCGCGCGAGCTTTCCTACGCGATCGCCACCGAGCTGCACGCGCCGCTCAACTCGCCAGTGCTGACCTATCTGGAGCAGGACCTTGGGCTGTCGAAAGACGCCGTGCGCGCGTGGTATCACCACTGGCTGGGCAAGACGCTGTCCGGCGTAGAGCGAAAGCTGGAGATCCGCGGTTCCGGTGATTTCCTGTTTGAGCGGCCGGGCCTGTTCGAAGCCGTTTTGATCCCGCAGATCTACAACGCGCGCCGCTTCGATTTCGATCTGGACGCAATGCCGCGGATCACCCGCATTGAGGCAGCTTGCCTTGCATTGTCTCCTTTCGTTGCCGCGCATCCCGACAACCAGCCTGACGCTCCGCAGAAAGTCTCCGCATGAAACTCGCCTCGCTCAAGCATGGCCGCGATGGCCGTCTCGTCGTTGTCTCTCGTGATATGACCCGTTGTATCGAAGCCGCCGAAGCGGCGCCTACGCTGCAGGCGGCTTTGGACGACTGGAGTACCGCAGAGCCCGCTTTGCGCGGCATCTTCGAGCAGCTCGACAGCGGCGCCTGGCCGGGTGAGCCGTTCGATCCGGCCCAGTGCGCCTCGCCCCTGCCGCGTGCCTATCAGTGGGCCGACGGCAGTGCCTACATCAACCATGTCGAACTCGTGCGCAAAGCGCGTGGAGCGGAGGTGCCGGAGAGCTTCTATACGGACCCTCTGATGTACCAGGGAGGCTCTGACGCGTTCCTTGCTCCGCGAGATCCGATCCCGCTGCGCGACGAGGCATGGGGCTGCGACATGGAAGGGGAGATCGCCGTCGTCACCGATGACGTGCCGATGGGCGTCAGCCCTGCCGACGCAATTGGGCACATCAAGCTCATCATGCTGTGCAACGACGTGTCCCTGCGCAATCTCATTCCTGGCGAGCTGGCCAAGGGATTCGGGTTCTTCCAGTCCAAGCCGCCGTCCGCCTTCTCTCCGGTGGCAGTGACGCCGGAGGAGCTGGGTCGGGCCTGGCGCGACGCGCGGGTGCATCTGCCTCTGCTTATCGACTATAACGGGCAGCCGTTCGGCCGCGCCCAGGCCGGCGAGGACGCGACTTTCAGCCTTGCCGACCTCGTTGCTCACGCGGCCCGAACGCGCGCCCTTTGTGCGGGGACGATCATCGGATCGGGCACCGTGTCGAACAAGGACGAGGATGGCGGCCCGGGCCGTCCCGTGGCGCAAGGCGGGCTGGGTTACTCCTGCATCGCGGAGATCCGCACTATCGAGACGATCCGGGACGGCAAACCGTCGACCGCGTTCATGCGCTGGGGGGACACGGTCGGTATCGATATGAAGGACGCTCAGGGGCGCTCGATCTTTGGTCGCATTGAGCAGGAGGTGGTGCGCGCCTGACAGAGGCATTGGAACTGCCCTGTCGAAGGCGCATATTGGCCCGACATGTCTACATCTAAAGCAAAGCTCATCATTCGTCCGGCTACACTGGCGGACGCTCCGGCCATCACGCGCCTTTCTGCGAAGGTATATGGTGCGGCGGATTCGTTCACACGCGCCGAAGTGCGCGGCCAGATCAACAACTTCCCGGACGGCCAGTTCGTCGCCGAGTACGAAGGCAAGGTCGTCGGTCACTGTGCGACCATGATCGTTCCGGAGGATCTGGCCTTCAAGCCGCATAGCTGGGAGGAGATCAGCGCCGGCGGCTATGGTCGGCCGCCTGCCGCGGACGGCGATGTACTTTACGGTTTCGAGATCTGCGTGGATCCTGAGTTCCGCCGTTTGCGGATTGGGCAGCGGCTTTACCGCAAGCGCCGTGAGCTCTGCCAGGACTTCGAACTGAAGGGCATCGCGTTCGCCGGCCGCATGCCGGGCTATTCGCGGCGGCGGCGGCACTATCCCGACCCTGAGGCATACCTCGAAGCCGTCAAGGCGAAGAAGGTGCGCGATCAGGTTATCGAGTTCCAGATGAGCGAGGGCTACGAACCGCGCGCCATTCTGCCGGATTACTTGCCCAACGATCGTGAGAGCGGCGGCAATGCGGTGCTCATGTACTGGACCAACCCGCTGGCCCCGCAGGACACCGGCAAGCGCGTCCCGGGCCTGAAGGAACGGCTGCCATCGTCGGTTCGCGTCGCAACAGTGCAGTTCATGATGCGCAAGATCGAAAAGATCGATCAGTTCGAGGAGCAGGTCGAGTACTGGATCGATGTCGCGTCCGATTATGAATCCGACTTCGTAGTCTTCCCTGAGCTTTTCACTCTGGAGTTGCTTTCGATCGAGGAAAGCAAGCTTCAGCCCGCCGAAGCTATTGCGAAGATCGCGGAGTACACACCCCGCTTCACCGCTTTCATGGAGCGGATGGCGGTCAGCTACAACATCAACATCATCGGAGGTTCTCACCCGACCCGCGTGGGCAGAGGCGAGATCCGCAACATCAGCTACATTTTCCTGCGCGATGGCTCTACGCACACCCAGGAGAAGCTGCACCCGACGCCCTCGGAGCGGCGCTGGTGGAACATCCGCGGCGGCTATGGGGCGAGCGTCATCCCCACCGACTGCGGGCCAATCGGTGTCATGATCTGCTATGACAGCGAGTTCCCGGAGATGGCGCGCCACCTGGTGAACCAGGGGGCTCTGCTCCTGTTCGTGCCCTTCTGCACGGATGAACGGCGCGGCTATCTGCGGGTGCGCTATTGCAGCCAAGCTCGCGCGGTTGAGAACCAGTGCTACGTCGTGACGTCAGGCGTTGTCGGCAATTTGCCGAACGTCGAGAACATGGACGTTCACTATGCTGAGAGCGCTATCCTTACTCCGTCGGACTTTCCGTTCGCGCGCGACGGCGTGGCTGCCGACACTGCGGCCAATACGGAGACCATCGCCATCGCTGACCTGAGCCTCGACGCGCTGCTGACTGCGCGGCAATCCGGCGCTGTGCAGAACCTGCGTGACCGGCGCTTCGATCTCTATCGGGTCGACTGGAAGTGATCCGCTCGCACGCAATCGCGAGCAGCTCCGACGGGTTGCCTCTCACCGTCGCGGTGACAGGCGAGAGTGGATCGTCTACTCGAGGTGAGGGGGGCTTCGATGGAGGTTCCGGCGAGAGAACAGGAGCCCGGATGAGCAAGGATCAGTCCAATGTCGCCAGCCAGCGCGTCGCGGACCTGCTCGCCGAACGCATTCTCTCCGGTGCTCTGGCTCCCGGCGCCCGGATCAAGCAGGATGAGCTTGCGGATGAGTTGCAGACCAGCCGCATTCCGGTGCGCGACGCATTGCGCATGCTGGAGGCGCGCGGGCTGGTCACTATGCGTGCGAACGCTGGCGCCCGTGTCACCGAACTGACGAACCGGGACCTCGTGATCTCCTATGAGATACGCGAGCGGATAGAGCCGCTGCTGCTTGCCGAGAGTGTTCCCAACCTGACCGAAGGAGACTTCGCCGATCTGCGGGACGTCATCGCGCGGAATGAGAGCTGCACCGATCTGGATGAAGCGATTGCACTGGGTCGCGAATTTCACTGGATCAGCTATCGGCGCCATAACACGCCGTTGCTCGCGCAGATTGTCGAGCGCGTATGGGATACCACCCAAAGCTACCGCCGCGCCTATCTCAAGCTCGTCATGGGCGGCAGCGACCGAACCCACGACGTCGAGCATCGCCTGATGTACGATGCGATGGAGCGCGGAGAGGTGGAGACGGCGCAGGCGGCGCTTGTCCTGCACATTCGCCGGACCCGTATCGGCCTTACGCGATATGCCTATCGCCTGGCCGGAGACGGTGCGGACACTCCCGAGAACAACTTTGCAACGGCGGCCGAGTAATGCGCGCGACACCTGACTTCGATTTCGCCCTGGGCGAAAGTGCGGACATGATCCGCGACACCGTTGCGCGCTTCGCGGAGGGGAGGATTGCCCCCCTCGCTGCAAAGGCCGACGCAGAGGATTGGTTTCCTCGGGAACTCTGGCCGGAGATGGGCGAGCTTGGGCTGCACGGGATCACCGTGGAAGAGGAGTGGGGTGGCATTGGCCTGGGCTACCTCGAGCATGTGATCGCGGTGGAGGAGGTCAGTCGGGCCTCTGCGTCTGTCGGCCTATCCTACGGCGCGCACTCCAACCTGTGTGTAAATCAGATCCGCCGCTGGGGCTCGCCTGAGCAGAAGGCGAAGTACCTGCCGAAACTGATCTCCGGTGAGCATGTGGGCAGTCTTGCCATGTCGGAGGTCGCAGCGGGTTCCGACGTCGTCAGCATGAAGCTGCGGGCCGAAGCGGCGCCGGGTGGGTTCCGGCTTAACGGAACCAAATTCTGGATCACCAACGGCACATGTGCGGACACGCTCGTGGTCTATGCAAAGACCGGGGAAGGTTCGCGCGGAATCACCGCGTTCCTGATCGAGAGCGGGTTCGAAGGGTTCTCCATCGGTCAGAAGATCGACAAGATGGGGATGCGCGGTTCGCCGACCTGCGAACTGGTGTTCGACGATTGCTTCGTCTCAGAAGAACAGGTCATGGGGCCGCTCAATGGCGGTGTTGGCGTGCTGATGAGCGGCCTCGACTATGAGCGCGTCGTGCTCGCCGGGCTGCAGTTGGGCATCATGCAGGCGTGTCTGGACACGGTGATCCCCTATGTCAGAGAGCGTAAGCAGTTCGGAAAGGCGATCGGCGCCTTCCAGCTCATGCAGGCCAAAGTGGCAGACATGTACGTCGCGCTGCAGTCGGCAAGGGCTTACGTCTACGCAGTGGCGCGGGCGTGCGACGCCGGGCAGACCACGCGCTTCGATGCCGCGGGAGCGATCCTCCTTGCCAGCGAAAGCGCGTTTCGCGTGGCGGGAGAGGCGGTTCAGGCGCTGGGCGGCGCAGGCTACACCAAGGACTGGCCGGTGGAGAGATACCTGCGTGATGCCAAGTTGCTGGATATCGGAGCGGGCACGAACGAGATCCGCCGCATGCTCATCGGTCGCGAGCTCATTGGGTCCGGCTGATAGACTGTATACATTGAAGTTGCGTCTCTGGGCCTGTTACCGCTAGGTCCGCACTTCTTCTGTTCGTCTCGAAAGGATCCAAGCCCATGATCAGCCTTGAGCAGGCTCGCACCACCATCGCAGCCACGCGGGCAAAGGGGCGCGAGATGGGCCTTAACCCTCTCACAGTCGTAGTGTTGGATGCCGGGGGGCACCTTGTTGCCATGGAGCGCGAGGATGGGTCCGGGTATGGCCGTCCGGACGTTGCCAGCGGCAAGGCCGCGGGCGCTCTCGCCATGGGCGTATCCAGCCGCAAGCTTGGTGACATGGCTGCTGAGCGGCCGCAGTTCATGGCTGCATTGTCGGTTGCGTGGGCTGGCAAGATCATCCCCGCTGCGGGTGGCGTTCTGATCAAGGATGCACAGGGCGTGCTGCTTGGCGCCATCGGCGTCAGCGGTGATCTGTCGGACAAGGACGAGGAAGCCGCGCTCGCTGGTGTCGCGGCTGCAGGTTTGACCGCCGGCTGACGGCCAAACCCCTGCAGACGCCTGGATCTCAGACGCTTGTCGAATAGATCGTGCGGCCCGCGACCGGCATTGGCGCCATGTAAACGGTGCCGGTGCCGGACTCGGTGAAGTAGAGCGTCTTGTTGTCAGGGCCGCCGTATGCCGCGTTGGTGGTATAGCGGCCCTCTGGCACGTTGATGCGGAGCATCGGTTCGCCGCGGTTGCTGAACAGCCAGACTGCTCCGAAGCCGACGTGGCACACGACCAGGTTGTCTTCCTCGTCAATCGCGAGGCCGTCCGGCCCGTTTCCGCCGGACATCTGGATGAATGTGCCTACCTTGCTGACCACTGCGCCGTCCATAAGGAGGGGCAGGCGCCAAATCGCGTTGGCGCGCGTCACTGCAAGGTAAAGCGCCGTTTCGGCCTTGTTGAGCACCAGGCCATTAGGGCTCGGAATCCCGTCGAGGAGAAGCTCAAGCTTTCCAGTGCCCTTGCGAACCCGGAAAAGCCTTCCGTTCGGATTGTGCCATCCGGACTGCCCCTGGTCCGTGAAGTAAATGTCGCCGTTCTTCGCGATGGTCAGGTCGTTACAGCCCAGGAACGGCTCAAGCAGATAGCGTTCGAACCAGTAGTCCCACTTGCCCGTCTGCGGATCGCAGATGACCATCCCCTTGTGGTGGTCGGCTACGAGAATGCGGCCATCTTCCAGGAACTTCATGCCGTTCGGCTGACCGTCGTATTCGAACCCGACTTCGCACTCGCCATCGGGGCTGATTCTGAACAGTCGACCCCATGGGATATCGGTGACCCACAGGTTGCCTTCCTTGTCGAACACCGGGCCTTCGAGGAACGCAGGAGCTGCGGCCCCATGGAGTTGGACACGCGCCCACTCGCTCGTCTCCTGACGGCGGAACTTGTCGGGAATCCGGCAGAATACTTCGGCTTCAATCGCGGGTGGGGCGGCGAACATCACTCTCTCCTCAACTGCACATTCACGGCCGAGACCTAATCGCAGTTGACCACTGCGCAAAGTGCTTTCAGGAGGATAGCTGCACGGATGGTATACATCCTGCCTTATGGGAGAAGCCAATGACCTCGGGCGAAGTCGTCTGCATCATCGATCCGATCCACCCTGCCGGGGTTGAGGCAATTGCCGCTAGCGGGCACACGATCATCCAGGGTGAGGGCTGGCGAAACGATCCGAGGCTTCCTCAAACGAGCGTGATCGTAATCCGTACGAGCCCACTAGGGCCGGACATCTTCGGTCCGATGGAGAGCTTGAAGGCGATCGTGAAGCACGGTGCCGGTGTAGACAACATCGCGATTCCCGAGGCGTCGGCGCAGGGCGTAATGGTCGCCAACACACCCGGCGGCAACAACTCCACGGCGGTTGCCGAGGGGGCCGTAGCCTTGATGCTGGGGCTTTTGCGGCAAGTGCGAGACATGGACGCGCTCGTGCGTGAGGCGCGCTGGGACGAGCGTTGGGGTATACGCCTTGGCGATCTGACAGGTGCCAAGGTCGGTCTGATTGGCTTTGGCCGCATCGCCCGACATGTGGCGCGGATCTGTGGTGCTGGCTTTGGCGCCGAAGTGGCGGCTTACGATCCGATGCTCGCGGATGAGGATATCCGCGCTGCCGGTGTCGAGCCCATGTCGCTCGACCGCATTCTCACACGCGATGTGATTTCGATCCACACGCCTTTGACCGAGGGCACCCGGAACCTGGTCGGCGCAGCCGAGCTTGCGCAGATGCACAGCAAGGCCATCATCGTAAACTGCTCTCGCGGCGGCATCATCGACGAAACCGCACTCGTCGCGGCTCTCGAGGCCGGCGCGATTGGCGGGGCCGGCATCGACGTGTTCGAAGACGAGCCGCCGGCTGACGACCACCCCTTGTTTCGTCAGCCGAGAGCTCTGCTATCCCCTCACGTGGCGGGCGTTACCGAAGCGGGCATGAAGGACATGGCTCTCCACGTCGCCAGAGTCATCGAAGCTGTGCATCAGGGGGAGAGACCCGTAACTCTGCTCAACGGAGACGCGCTTAGCTGATGGCCGAGCAGGCGCTGACGATGCCTGATGGGCACGCTCAGGTCAGAGAGTGCTCCTAACAAGGCATTGAAGGGGCAGATCGCCCCTTCTCAGCGCCCCGAGTACGGACTTATGAAGATGGTACCGACTTTTTAAGATAAAGCGGTCATAGAGAACCTGACAAGGTCGCAACGGGCTCATGCCCGCAGGGAGAGTGTGATGACAAGGCGCGGCCCAAGTGCGGGCGCTCGTCGACCCTCGCGTGCGCGAGGACGGCCCACTGCGGGCGCTGCGGCTCAGATCGACCGCGACATCCTTGAGGTTGCGCGCGAACTTTTCTTTGTCCACGGTTATGCTCGGACCTCGATGGCGATGATTATCGAGGCAGCGGGCGTTTCGAAAACCACGCTTTATGCGCGGTACGCGACCAAGGCGGAGCTTTTCCGAGCTACCGTCCTGCTCACGATCGAGCGTATCGCGAATGGAACACTCAGCACGGCCGAAAGTCGGACTCAGGACCTTGTGAGGGGCCTTGAGATCTTCGGATGCGACGCCCTCAAGATCAGCCTTTCGCCTCTCTGGTCGAGCTATGAGCGGCTACTGTTTACGGAAGGTCCGGGGTTCCCGGAGCTCGTCGACGCCGTAGCAGAGCGCTCTGACGTGGGCATCCAGACCGTCAGCCGTTTCATCGAGGCGTGCGCAGCCCGTGACGGTATCCCGTGCCGGGATCCAGAGGGCGTGGCGATGGTCTTCATCATGGCGCTGCGTGGCTACTACACCGCAGCCATGTTGCGCGTCAGAATTCCCGATTCCGAAGAATGCAGCGCATTTGTTAGGCGGCTCGTCAAAACATTGGTTGCCGGCCGCTATAATTGGTGAGGGCACGCTTTCGGGCTGTCGCGAATTCATGCTGCAATGCGCAAAGAGGACTTGCTGCTGGCGGGGGCACCGCATAGCCAAGTCACTCGGTCGCGAACCCGATGGACTCGCATGCTTGAAGGTGTCCCCTCGCGGCAGGCTGGCGCTCCAGCCGGCAAGATCAGCAAAGCAGGAGTTCGCCTTGGAAAACATGAATCCGGCCGCTTCGGAAACCGACGCACACATCCTGAACGCGCTACGGCATCGTGTTGGGAAGGATGAGCGCGCGGCCAAGCTCCATGACTGGTACAAGGCCTCTATCTTCGCCTTGCGCGACACGGTGATCGATCGCTGGATCGAGTCCACGCGCCGCACGTATGAGGAGGGCGGCAAGCGGGTCTATTATCTCTCGATGGAGTTCCTGATCGGACGGCTCCTGCGCGATGCCTTGTCCAATCTGGGCGTAACCGACGAGATGGCGGAGGCGCTGGAGTCGCATGGGCTGAGCCTCGCCGACCTGGAGGAACTGGAGCCGGACGCGGCGCTGGGCAATGGCGGTCTGGGACGTCTGGCCGCCTGCTTCATGGAGAGCCTCGCGACGCTCGACATTCCTGCGCACGGTTACGGCATTCGGTACGTCAACGGCATGTTCCGCCAGCGCATCGATGATGGCTGGCAGGTAGAGCTGCCGGAGACCTGGCTTGCGCACGGCAACCCCTGGGAGTTTGAGCGGCTGGAAAGCACATATCGCATTGGCTTCGGCGGGGAGGTCGTGGCCGAGAGCGACAATGTGCTCTGGAAACCATTGGAGGAAGTGGAGGCAACCGCGATCGACACGCCCGTCGTAGGTTGGCGTGGCAAGCGCGTGAATACGCTGCGGCTGTGGACTGCCACTGCTCTCGATCCGCTCAAGCTCGACGCGTTCAACGCGGGCGACCACGCCGGCGCCTTGGCCGATCAGGTGCGCGCAGATGCCCTGGTCCGGGTTCTTTATCCTGCCGACTCCCACCAGGCCGGCCAGGAACTGCGACTGCGGCAGGAGTACTTCTTCTCGGCCGCGTCGATCCAGGACATCGTGCGGCGGCACGTCCGCCACCATGGGGATATCCGTACGCTGGCGGACAAGGCCGCGATCCAGTTGAACGACACGCATCCAGCCGTGGCCGTGGCCGAACTGATGCGGGTGCTGGTCGATATCCACGGCCTGGAGTTCAACGAAGCTTGGGGAATCACCCAGAGCACTGTCTCGTACACGAACCACACGCTGCTGCCCGAGGCCCTGGAATCATGGCCACTGCCGCTGTTCGAGCGATTGCTGCCGCGGCACATGCAGATCATCTACGCGATCAACAGCCGGGTCCTTAGAGAGGCTCGCCGCGCCGGGCTCGATGATGCCGCCATTGCCGCGATCTCGCTCATCGACGAGAATGGCGAGCGCCGGGTGCGGATGGCCAATCTTGCGTTTACAGGCGGGCACTCGGTGAACGGAGTCGCCGCACTCCATACCGAGCTGATGAAAAAGACGGTCTTTGCAGACCTGCACAAGCTCTATCCCCGCCGCATCAACAACAAGACGAACGGAGTGACGCCACGTCGCTGGCTCCAGCAGTGTAATCCGGGGCTGACGACCGTCATCCAGGATGCGATCGGGCCAGCTTTCCTCGATGACGCGGAAAAGCTCTCGGCTTTGAACGCGCTGGCGGACGATCCTGCGCTGGGGGAGCGGGTTGCGCAGGTGAAGCGCGCCAACAAAGTGGCGCTAGCTGACTATATCAAGCAGTCGATGGGCCTGCGGCTTGATCCGGATGCCATGTTCGACGTCCAGATCAAGCGCATTCATGAGTACAAGCGCCAGCTGCTCAACCTGATCGAGACAGTTGCGCTGTACGATCAGATCCGCAGCCATCCCGAGCGCGACTGGGTGCCGCGGGTCAAGATTTTCGCGGGCAAGGCCGCGCCGAGCTATCACAACGCCAAGCTCATCATCAAACTGACCAACGACATCGCCAGAAGGATCAACGCGGACCCCTCGGTCGGCGGGCTGCTGAAGGTCTTGTTCATTCCGAACTACAACGTGAGCATGGCGGAGCGCATCATCCCGGCGGCAGATCTGTCCGAGCAGATTTCCACCGCCGGCATGGAAGCGTCCGGCACCGGCAACATGAAGTTCGCGCTGAACGGTGCGCTGACCATCGGCACGCTCGACGGCGCCAACATCGAGATCAAGGATCGCGTCGGCGACGAGAACATCGTCATCTTCGGCCTTACCGCCGAGGAGGTGGCCGCACGTCGCGCCAATGGCTATCGTCCGCGTGAGCTGATCGAGAACTCGCACGAGCTGAGCCAGGCCGTGTCAGCGATTGCCACGGGCGTATTCTCGCACGATGATCCCAACCGCTATGCTCAACTGATGGCTGGCATCTACGACAGCGACTGGTTCATGGTGGCTGCCGACTTCGAGTCCTATACGCAGGCTCAGCGCGCGGTGGATGCGCGGTGGGAAGATCAGGCGGGCTGGCGCGCAGCAGCACTCAGGAACATTGCTAATGTCGGATGGTTCTCATCCGACCGAACAATCGGTGAATACGCACGAGATATCTGGAAAGTGATGTGAAACCGCCTCAGGGCGCCATCGATGCACTGATCGAGGGGCAGCATGCGGACCCGTTCTCGCTCCTGGGCGTGCACGAGGGGCCCGGCGGGACCATGCTGCGCGCGATCCTTCCGGGTGCGGAGGAGGCAGAGGCTTTTACTCTCGACGGCAGGCCGCTCGGCCCGCTTGGGCTAGTGGACGCGCGCGGGCTTTTTGAGGGCCGGTTTTTCGGTCCCCGGCAGCCGATCCGTTACCGATGTTCGGCCAGCGGGCACGACTGGCTGGTAACGGACCCGTACACCTTTGGCCCGGTGCTTGGCGAACTGGACGATCTGCTGATCGCACAGGGCACACACTACCGGCTGTTCGACAAGCTGGGTGCCCATTTGATCGAGCACGAAGGCGCAGAGGGCGTCCATTTCGCGGTATGGGCACCCAACGCGCAGCTCGTCAGTCTCGTCGGCGACTTCAATGATTGGGACCCAAGCCGCCATCCGATGCGCCACCGCAAGGACATCGGCGTCTGGGAGATCTTCATCCCGGATATCGGCGAGTACCGGGCCTACAAGTATCGGATCGTCGGCGCTGACGGGGCTGTGCAGCCGTTGAAAGCCGATCCCTATGCATTTGCAAGTGAGGTGCGCCCGAACACCGCCTCGGTAACATCGCTGCCGGTGAAAACGGATTGGGGCGATGCCGCTCATCGCAGCCATTGGGCCTCCGTCGACCCCCGGCGTGTCCCGATCTCGATCTATGAAGTTCATGCCGGTTCGTGGCAGCTGGATCGGTGGAATTGGTTCCTCAACTGGGATGACCTGGCCGAGCGTCTGATTCCCTATGTGGTCGACATGGGCTTCACCCATATCGAATTCCTGCCGATCTCCGAGCATCCCTATGATCCTTCGTGGGGCTACCAGACGACGGGGCTCTATGCTCCCTCGGCTAGGTTCGGCGAACCGGCTGGCTTCGCACGGTTTGTGGACGGTGCGCATCGCGCCGGGATCGGCGTGCTGATCGACTGGGTGCCTGCACATTTTCCGAGTGATGAGCATGGCCTGGTCCGGTTCGACGGAACGGCGCTTTATGAGCATGAAGATCCGCGGCTCGGCTTCCACCCTGACTGGAACACTCTGATCTACAACTTCGGGCGCCGCGAGGTGAGCAGCTTCCTGTTAAACAATGCCCTGTTCTGGGCAGAGCGCTACCATGTGGATGGGCTGCGCGTGGATGCGGTCGCCTCGATGCTGTATCGCGATTACTCGCGCCAAGCGGGTGAGTGGATCCCGAATCCAGAAGGAGGGCGGGAGAACTGGGAGGCGGCCGAGTTCCTGCGCGGCGTCAATCGGGCGGTTTACAAGGCGCACCCTGGCTTCATGACGATTGCCGAGGAATCGACGGCTTGGCCGGGAGTGACCGCGCCGGCGCTCGATGAGGGCGCCCGCTCGAATCTGGGCTTCGGCTTCAAGTGGAACATGGGCTTCATGCACGACACGCTGCGCTACATGGCGCGCGACCCGGTGCACCGGCGTTATCACCACGAGGACATCACGTTCGGCCTGGTCTACGCCTTCAGTGAGAACTACGTCCTTGCGCTCAGCCACGACGAAGTGGTCCACGGCAAGGGATCGCTGCTGAACAAGATGGCTGGCGATGAGTGGCAAAAGTTCGCCAACTTGCGCGCCTACTATGCGATGATGTGGGGCTACCCGGGCAAGAAGCTGCTGTTCATGGGACAGGAGTTCGCGCAGCGCCGCGAGTGGAGCGAGGAGCGAGCCCTCGACTGGGAGCTTTGTGAGGCTCTGGGCCACCAAGGCGTGCGTAATCTGGTGCGCGATCTGAACCGTGTCTATCGCGAGAAGATCGCACTCCACGGACGGGACTGCGAGCCGGAGGGCTTCGAGTGGCTCCTGGTGGACGATGCCGAAAACTCGGTATTCGCGTGGCTGCGCAAAGCCCCCGCGGCCCAGCCGATTGCAGTGGTCAGCAACATGACCCCTGCCTTACGCACGAAATACCAGCTGCCCCTGCCGGGCGACGGCTACTGGCGCGAAGTGCTGAACACCGATTCACCCTATTATGGAGGAAGCGGAAGCGGCAATCTGGGGCGGGTCCAGGCAAAAAACGGTGTCGCGGAGGTCACGCTGCCGCCTCTTGCGACTATCATGTTCGAATATGCAGGCGCACCGCAGGAGGGGACTGAAAGATGAGGGCAGCATCAGGACAGCCGCTGGCTCGTGACGCCATGGCCTATGTCCTTGCAGGAGGTCGCGGCAGCCGCCTCAAGGAACTGACGGATAATCGGGCGAAGCCAGCCGTCTATTTCGGAGGCAAGGCACGGATCATCGATTTCGCGCTTTCGAACGCGATCAACTCGGGCATCCGGCGCATCGGAGTGGCAACGCAATACAAGGCGCACTCCCTCATCCGCCACATGCAGAGGGCGTGGAACTTCATGCGGCCGGAGCGGAACGAAAGTTTCGACATTCTGCCCGCCAGTCAGCGCGTTTCGGAGACGCAGTGGTATGAGGGCACGGCCGACGCGGTCTATCAGAACATCGACATCATCGCGGCCCACGCTCCGAAGTACATGGTCATCCTGGCTGGCGACCACATCTACAAGATGGACTACGAGTTGATGCTGCAGCAGCACGTCAACTCGGGCGCGGATGTGACTGTAGGTTGCCTCGTGGTGCCGCGCATGGATGCGACGGGCTTCGGGGTCATGCATGTCGACGAGACCGACCGCATCACCGCCTTCATCGAGAAGCCAGCCGATCCGCCCGGCATTCCCGGTCAGCCACACATGGCGCTCGCCTCTATGGGCATTTACGTGTTCGAGACGAAGTTCCTCTTCGAGCAGCTGCGTCGCGATGCTGCTGATCCGAACTCGCAGCGCGATTTCGGCGGGGATATTATTCCCTATCTGGTCAAGCACGGTAAGGCGCAGGCGCACCGCTTCACCGCCAGCTGCATCCGCGCAGCCGATGAGATCGAGGAATACTGGCGCGACGTCGGCACGATCGACGCATACTTCGATGCCAACCTTGACCTTACCGACACTGTGCCCAAGCTCGATCTCTACGATCGTGACTGGCCGATCTGGTCCGACGCGGTGGTGGCCGCCCCGGCGAAGTTCGTGCACGACGAGGAGGGGCGGCGCGGCAGTGCCATCTGCTCGCTCATTTCCAACGACTGCATCGTGTCCGGGGCGACGGCGCGCCGCTCCCTTTTGATGACCGGCGTGAAGATGGGTAGCTTCTCGAGCTGCAACGAAGCGGTGATCCTGCCACAGTGCAATATCGGGCGCGGGGCGGAATTAAGCCGCGTGATCATAGATGCGGGCGTGCGCATTCCTGAAGGACTCGTCGTGGGGCAAGACCCTGTCGAAGACGCCCTGCGCTTCCACCGAAGCAGCAATGGCGTCTGCCTCATCACCAAGCCTATGATCGATCGGCTGATCAACTGATCATGCCTCTTCGCGTATTGTCGGTTGCGTCGGAGGCGGTGCCGTTCGTCAAGACGGGCGGCCTTGCCGACGTGGTGGGAGCCTTGCCGGGCGCGGTCGCTCCGCATGGCGTCGAGATCACCACCCTCCTGCCCGGTTACCCCTCGGTTCTGGCACGCTTGCCACGGCAGCGCGTGGTTCACGAGTGGGATGACCTACTGGGAGAGCCTGCCCGTCTCCTCGCCGGGATGCTGGGCGATGCGCCTCTGATTGTCCTGGATGCTCCCGGGCTCTTCGACCGGCCCGGCACGCCCTATGCGGACGCTGAGGGACAGGATTGGGGCGACAACTGGCGCCGCTTCGCCGCTCTCTCCCGTGCAGCCGCAGAGGTTGCCTGCGGTGCCATGCTCGTGCGCGGAAAGCCTCGCCGCTTCGATGTCCTGCACTCCCATGACTGGCAGGCAGGTCTTGCACCGGCGTATTTGCGCTGGGCCATGTCGGACAGCGTGCCGCCAATGCCATCGGTGATGACGATCCACAACATGGCATTCCAAGGCTGGTATGGTGGAGACGTCTTCACAAGTCTGGGCCTGCGCGGAGAGGCATGGTCGATCGACGGTGTCGAGTATCATGGCGGCGTGAGCCTGCTGAAGGCAGGGCTTGTAGCGGCGTCCGCGGTTACGACTGTCAGTCCCACTTACGCGCGGGAGATTTGCGCACCGGAGTTCGGAAGGGGACTGGAAGGCGTGGTCGCGGCTCGAGGTGGCGCAGTCACGGGGATCCTGAACGGCATAGACTCAGCCGTTTGGAATCCAGAGACGGACGATGCACTGGCCAGGCAGTTCAATGCGAGAAGCCTGGAGCGCCGCACGGTCAACAAGCGCGCTCTGGAGGCTGAGTTTGGTCTGGATGCCAGCGCCGATGCGCGCGGCGGAGGGCCGCTGTTCATCGTGATCAGTCGTCTCACTTGGCAGAAGGGCATGGACGTCCTGCTGGAGACGCTCGATCATCTTGTCGAGACCGGCGGGCGGCTCGCAGTGCTGGGCTCAGGGGACGCGGGCTTGGAGGCTGGCTTTCAGGCGGCCGCAGCACGCCATCCCGGACGCATAGCGGTCCGGATCGGCTACGATGAGGATTTGTCGCATCGCATGCAGGGCGGTGGCGATGCGATCCTGGTGCCAAGCCGGTTTGAGCCATGCGGCCTGACTCAGCTATATGGCCTCGCCTATGGCTGTGTGCCGGTGGTGGCCCGCACTGGCGGGCTTGCTGACACAGTCATCGACGCGAACCCGGCGGCACTTGCGGCCGGGGTGGCCACCGGAATCCAGCACGGCGCGGTGACACGCGATAACCTCGCTGGCGCGCTGACGACGGCAGCGACGCTCTACCGCCAACCCGAAGAATGGGCCCGCATGCAGAAGAACGGGATGGCGTGTGACTTTTCGTGGCGCGTGAGTGGCAGGGCCTATGCGGAACTCTACCGCTCCTTGATTTCATGAGCAGCCTGCCAGGAGTGAGCGTGCAGGGGGCGAGCACCTGCTTTCGCGTCCGTGCTCCGCACGCAACGCAAGTGTGGCTGTGCCTGTTCGAGGGTCGCGGTGAGACGCGGCACGCGATGCGGCGGGATGAAGACATCTGGACGCTCGATCTGACGGGAGACCTTACAGGCGCGCGCTACGGCTACCGCGCCGCAGGCGACTGGAGGCCGGAGCAAGGGCGATGGTTTGACGAGAGCAAATTGCTCGTCGATCCTTATGCGCAAGAACTGGATAGCCGCTTTGTACAGCATCCTTCGCTCGCTCAGTTCGGAGTAGATACCGGGTCTATTGTGCCCAAGGCGATTGTCCCGGCTCCCTTGGACGCCGTTGGACCAGGCGCTCCATGTTTCGAACGCGGAGGGCTGATCTACGAACTGAACGTCCGTGCCTTCACCATGCTGCACCCCGACGTTCCCGAAGATCAACGCGGCACCGTGGCAGCGCTGGCCCATCCGGCCGTCCTCGCGCACCTGAAGCGATTGCGAGTCAGCGCTGTGGAATTCATGCCGATCGTGGCCTGGATCGACGAGCGGCACTTGCCTCCGCTCGGCCTCACCAATGCCTGGGGCTATAATCCGGTCGCTCTGATGGCGCTGGATCCGGGACTCTGCCCGGGAGGCGTTGCCGAATTGCGCGAGACGGTGGCCGCTCTGCATGGGCAGGGCATCGGCGTGATACTGGATCTCGTGTTCAATCACACGGGTGAAAGCGACGTCCATGGAGGCGTGCTATCGCTGCGCGGGCTGGACAATGCGGCTTACGCGCATGCTCCCGGCGGGGCGCTGATCAACGATACGGGGTGCGGCAACACTTTGGATTTTGCCAATCCGCATGTCCGCAAACTGACGCTGGACGCGCTGCGTCATTTCGTGGGCCAGTGTGGTGTCGACGGCTTTCGCTTCGACCTTGCTCCTGTTCTCGCCAGGGGTCCCGGTTTCGCAGCTGACGCCCCTATGTTTGCCGAGATCGCCTCCGACCCGCTTCTGGCCGACCGCGTGCTTATCGCGGAGCCCTGGGATATTGGTCCGGGTGGTTATCAGCTAGGGCGTTTCCCGCCTCAATGGCTCGAATGGAACGACCGCTTTCGGGATGACCTGCGAAGGTTCTGGCGGGGCGATGGTTCGATCGGCATGCTGGCGACCCGGCTGGCGGGGTCCTCGGACTTGTTCGGGCACGGTCCCTCGCGCTCGGTGAACTTCCTTGCCGCGCATGACGGGTTCACCCTCGCGGATACCGTCGCCTACAACGAACGGCACAACCAGGCGAACGGCGAGCAGAATCGTGACGGCCACGGAGAGAATTTCTCGTGGAACAACGGCGTCGAGGGCCCGAGCCGTGACCCTGAGGTCGAGGCAGCGCGTAAGCTCGATATCCGGGCGATGCTGGGGACGCTCTTCGCGTCTACCGGTGCGATCATGCTCACTGCAGGCGACGAGTTCGGGCGCAGTCAGCAAGGCAACAACAATGCCTATGCGCAGGACAATGCGATTACCTGGGTGGACTGGGAGCATCGTGATCGGGACCTGGAGGCATTCGTGATCGAGCTCTCTGCCTGGCGAGCTGAGAGGGCCGGATGGTTTGCCCAATTTCCTCGGGAAGGCACCTGGCTTGGACCGCGGGGAGCGATCTCGCCGCTTGAATGGGATTCCCCTGGAGCCTCGCAGCTCGGCTTTCAGTCCAGCGACCAGGCTGCTCCCTATCGTTTCTTCGTTGATCGCGCCGCGCGTGCAGTGACATTGGACAGCGCGACTCTTGCGATAAGTTCCAGCGGACAGTGACAGGCCCGTGCTTGCTCCCTAAGGCGTGCGGCCATGAGGGAACTCCGCCGCATCCTGCTGAGCCGCCGCTGGTGTGCTTTGCTGCTGCTGACGGCCGCGCTGGCCGTCAAGGCGCTGGTTCCCGCAGGCTTCATGGTTTCGGCAGAAGCGCAGGTGCTCACCGTCTCGATCTGTGCTGACGCAAGCGGTGCGCATCTCACGCGCGAGATCGTGATCCCTCGGCAGCAGACATCTGAAGACCGAGCTTCGCAACACGCAAAAAGCGTGGTCTGCCCTTATGCCGCGTTGAGCATGGCGGGAACGCCCGGCGCAGATCCGGCGCTGCTCGCCCTCGCACTCGCGTTCATCCTGGCACTCGCTTTCGCTCCTCTTCCTGTCCCGGAGCTTGCAGCGCCCGCTCAACTTCGTCCGCCCTTGCGAGGGCCTCCGATCGCCGCCTGAGCTGCAGCCGTAAGGCTGCGTATCAGCCTTCCAGGCGCGCGGCAGCTTGCGCGCCAGATTCAGGACGACGATCCCATGAGAATAACAGTTTGCTCGCTCGCTTTTGCGGGCCTTCTCGCCACGCCTGCACTCGCAGAGAGTGCCGGTGATCAGACCATCATCGTCACCGGGCGCGCAAGCGTCGAGGCTGCCGAGGACCGGGTTCGCGGCACGCCCGGCGGCGCAGATGTGGTGCGGCACGAGGACTATGCCGATAAGACGGTGGTCTCGTTAAGAGATACGCTCGCCTTCTCGCCGGGTGTCTACTCACAACCCCGCTATGGCCAAGAGGTTCGGATATCCATCCGGGGCTCCGGGCTGTCGCGCGGGTTCCACATGCGCGGACTTACGTTGCTGCAGGATGGTGTTCCGATCAACCTCGCCGACGACAACGGTGACTTTCAGGAACTCGAACCGATCTTCTTCGACCATCTGGAAGTCTACCGCGGAGCCAACGCTCTGCGCTTCGGGTCGGGAACGCTCGGCGGAGCTATCAATGGCGTCACGCCTACGGGCGACAGCTCCCGAGGCATCTACGCGCGGATCGATGCGGGCTCGTTCGATCTCCTCCGAGGCCTGGTTTCGGCGGGTGTAGGAGATGAAAGGGCAAGCGCTTGGGGAGCCGTGAGCGCGGATACCCATGATGGCGATCGCGACCATGCCGGGCGCCGCTCTCTACGGGGTCACCTCAACGTCCGGCTAAAGCTCTCCGACGTGGTGAGCACCCGGTTCTATGGCAGCGCGAACCATATCGTTCAGGAGCTGCCCGGAGCTTTAACCGAGGCGATGGCGCTGGAAAGGCCAAAAACCGGCAACTTCGTTGGCGATCAGCACCGGGACGTCGATTCGCTTCGCCTTCAGAACCGCACGCGAATCGAACTCGGGAACACCACGTTCGAGGCAGGAGCCTTCATCAACGCCAAGGATCTGTTCCACCCCATTTTTCAGGTGATCGACCAGAAATCGGAAGATTACGGTGGCTTCGCGCGGCTTGAGCATCAAACTGGGCCTCTGTCGTTCACATTGGGCGGTGAGATCCGGCGGGGCAGTACGAGAGCTCGCCAGTTCGTCAACGCGAACGGCAAACGGGGCGCGCTCACCTTCGATGCCGATCAGGACGCGCAGACGGCGAATATCTACGGCGAAGTGCGGGTAGCGGCGACCGATCGACTGACACTGATTGCCGGAGCGATCTATGCGGACGGCTTCCGCAAAAGGCGGGTGCAGTTTTCGACCGCACCCACGCAGGATGGGCGCATTCACTTCGACCAGTTGTCGCCCAAGTTCGGTTTACTGTTCGAGCCTGCGCCTGACATTCAGTTCTATGCAAACTATAGCCGCTCTGCCGAATTTCCGGGCTTCGGGGAAGTGTTCCAGACGGTTGGCGGAGTCAGCACTTTTGTCGATGCCATCCGCCCGCTAAGTGCCTGGTCGTCGGAGATCGGCAGCCGTGGCCGAGTGGGCCGGGTCACTTGGGACGTCTCGCTCTATCATGCGCGATTGAACGGCGAACTGCTGCAGTACAATGTGGATGTGAATGCAGGCATCCCGGCTGCGACCTTCAACGCGGATCGCACGCTTCACCAAGGCGTCGAGGCTGAGGTTGCGTTCGAAGCAGCGGACTGGCTGCGGCTGCGTCAGATCTGGCTGTATTCGGATTTCCGCTTTCGCAATGATCGCGTGTTCGGTGACAATCGCTTGCCCGTTGTTTCCCGCAACCTCCTGCGCACCGAAGTGCGGCTAGGTGGCAAAGCCGTGCATGTCGCGCCAAACTTGGAGTGGGTGCCGCAAGGCGCATGGGCTGATTACGCCAACTCACACCGGACCAGTGGCTATGCGCTCTTGGGCGTGACGGCTAGCGCCACGGTGGCAGACGGGTTCGACGTCTTCCTCGACGCCCGCAACCTGACCGCGGAAAAGGCGACCGGCGATATCTCGGCGGTGCTGGTCGCGACGCCCGCTTCGGCGATCTACTATCCGGTGGAACGCCGGGCGATCTATGGCGGCGTGCGCGCACGATTTTGAGTGATCGAGGGGAGGTGGGCGCTGCGTAGCCGTGCCGGCTCCCCTCGGGAACCTTGGCATCGATCCAGACGTTTCATGGGAACATAGAAAGAACATCTGGAGCGATCATGTCGGAGCAGTTGCACAATCCCAAGCTTGAGGAGCATCCCGGCTCCAATGCCGAGAAGGACCCGGACAACTGGGTTACAGGCGATGAACCGATGACAGGCGCACAAGCCTCTTACCTGACGACGTTGTGTGAAGAAGCCAATGTGGAGCTGCCTTCAGACAATCTCACCAAGGCAGAGGCGTCAAAGATGATCGACGACCTGAAGGCCCAGTCAGGCCGCGGGTAGGATGCGATTCAGCGACAGGTCCCATCCGGGCACGCTTTGTCGATCAAAGTGCCCGGTGTCAGTACCTGCGGCAATGTCTCGGGCGCGCCTTGGCGGGGGTACCATACGTATAGCGGAACGCCCGCTGCGCCTTGCGAGGTGAGGTAGCGAGTGATCGCAGGATCCCGGCGCGTCCAGTCGCCACGGAGGACCACCACGCCTGCACCCTCAAAGGCGCGCCTGGTCTCCTCCCGTTCAATCGCGACCTTCTCGTTCACCTTGCAGGTCAGGCACCAGTCGGCGGTGAACCAGGCGAATACGGGGCGCCCCGAGGCTCTTGCCCGCGCTAGGGCGGATTCGCTGAAAGGTTCGGGATCGAGCAGGCTTTCGGCCGCGGCTGCACGGTCGCGCTCTACCTGGGGAAGGACCAGCAGCGCGGCGATGCCGAGCACGACGAGCCCGAAGGCGGTGGGGCGGATTGCAGGCCGGGCTTGCCTTTGGCGGTGACCGGCGAAGGCCAGCAGTGCCACGAGCAGCGCTGCCAGTCCAATCGAGACCAGTGCGAACCACGGCCCGGCAATACGCGTTGCCAGCCACGCGAGCGCCAGCGCCGTCAAGCCCATCGGCAAGGCCATCCAGCGGCGGAATGCCGTCATCCAGGCGCCGGGTTTGGGCATACGTCGGCGAAGAGCCGGAATGAAGGCGATTGCCAGGAATGGCAGCGCGATTCCCAAGCCGAGGGTTGCGAACAGGGCGAGCGCCGGAGCGACGGGGAGCAGCAGCGCCGCGCCCATGGCCGTCGCCATGAAGGGGCCGGTGCAGGGCGTGGCCACGAAAGCGGCAAGCAGTCCGGTGGCAAAGGCGCCCTGGGGAGAACCCTCGCTGGCAAAGCCGGGCACGCCAAACTCGAACAGTCCGAGCAGGTTGGCAGTAATCGCACATGCGAGCAGCAGGAGCAGCGCGACGACGCTCGGCTCCTGAAGCTGGAACGCCCATCCCACCTGCTCTCCCGCAGCGCGGAAGCCCAGCAGCATCGCTCCCAGGCCAAGGCAGGCAAGTACAACACCGGCCGTGTAGGCCAGACCCTCGGCGCGGGCCTGTGCCTGGCTTTCGCCTGCCCGCGCAAGGCTCAGCGCCTTGAGGCTCAGGATCGGAAACACGCAGGGCATGATGTTGAGCAGCAGGCCGCCCACCAGCGCGCCCAACAGCAGCCATGGCAGTGCGGAAGAGGAGGCCGCGATCCCGGTCGTCAGCGGCGTGCCTGAATCGGGCACCGCACCCGGCCGCGCTGTGAAGATGACGCCATTGCCCTCGGCATCCAACCGCAGGACGGCCTTCACCTCTTCAGGCGAAGCCGGTGCGAAACGCGCACGGGGGATGCTGATAATCAGCATGTCGCCCTCGCGTGAGAATACCTGTGGCGCGGCATAGTCGACAAGCTTGTCGTGGGCGACGAACAGATGCGGCTGACCGAGCGAGGCGGTGGCGGGAAGCGGTATGGCGAACCGTACAGCGTCATCGCTCAAGGCGAAGGTTGCCTCTGCTCCCAGCGGCGCGGGGAGGCGTTGCGTCCAATCCTCGAAACGCGCCTTTAGCGGGCCAGCAGCAGTATCGGGTCCGATACGCACAGTCGCTGCAAGCTCGGCGCTTTCGGGGACGCAGATCTCGTCCGTGCAGGCGAGCCACTGTGCCTTCACCGTGACCGGCAGCTGCGCGCCGGGCTTGGCGTTTTCAGGTGCCGTGAAGGGTACCAGAACGGCGTATTCGTCTTCGTAGACGTGATTCATCAGCCCCGAGATCAGGAGCGTGCGGGGTACCGGGTAGTGAGGTTCTCCGACCTTCGCTCCAGATGGCAGAGTCCAGTCCATCTGCATCCCAAGCCCCGCATCTCCGGGGTTCAGCCAGTAGCCGTGCCAGCCGGGCTCCGGCCTCATCACGATGGCTAGCTGCGTCTCTTCGCCGGGAGCGGGAGCTGGACCGGCGACCAGTTCGGCCGCGATGTGATTGGGCGATGCGGCCCATGCGGGCGCCGTCAGCAGCATCAAGCAGGACTGCCATAAGACCGCAACAAGAAGGCAATAGCGGCGCAGGTTCATCGGGTTAGTGTCTGTTCAAGCCTTCGCGGACGGGTCTTGCGCATCGACGGCAATATGGTCATCGACGCCTCTGCGCCTTCTGCAAGGACAATTCAAGGAATCCTCACATGCGTCTCGCGCCCTTCGCCCTTGCCTCGCTTGCGAGCGTCTTTTCGCTGACACTGGCCGTGCCTGCCACAGCCCAGGAGCGGCAGGCCAAGGATTCGCGCTCTGCACAGGTTGCGCCGGTTGCACCGGCAGCAGCGGTGCCGGCGGGCAAGCCGCAGTTGATCCTGGCGATCTCGGTGGATCAGCTGTCCGCGGACCTGTTCGCTCAGTACAGGCAACATTTTACCGGTGGGCTGGCTCGCCTGACCAGCGGCGCCGTATTCCCGCAGGGCTTCCAGTCGCACGCTGCGACGGAAACCTGTCCGGGTCATTCCACTCTGCTGACAGGGGCTCATCCGGCTCGAACCGGGATCATCGCCAACAACTGGTATGACCCAAAGCTGGGGCGGATCGTATACTGCTCCGAGGATGAGCGCGACCCGGCGAGCTCCGCGCGAAAGCCGGTGGTGTCGAGCTGGCATCTCAAGGTGCCTACCTTGGGCGACCTTATGAAGAAGGCGAACCCTGCGGCTCTTAATGTCGCGGTCGCGGGCAAGGACCGTGGCGCGGTGATGATGAGCGGGCATCATGCGGACGCTGCGTATTGGTGGGGCGGCGATGGCTTCGCATCGTACAAGGAGCGCCCGATTTCGCCTGCAGCCCGGGCGCAGAACCAGGCCACGCGCAAGTTGATCGAGGGCGGAGCGCCTGCGCTTTCGGCGCCGCAATGGTGCGAGAGGGTTGCCCGTGCCGTTCCGATCAAGAACTTCACCATAGGCACGGAGCGCTTTGCGCTTCAGCCCGGCGACTTCAAGACGTTTGGCCGTACGCCGCGCGTGGATACGGCCACCGGCGAACTGGCGGTGCGGCTCGTCGACGAGATGAACCTGGGCCGCGATGCGAACACCGATGTCCTGTCCGTCAGCTTTTCGGCCACCGATTATGTCGGCCATGCGTACGGCAACCAGGGCGTGGAGATGTGCATCCAGCTCGCGCAGCTCGACGCGAGCGTCGGCAAGCTGATGGATGCGCTGGATAAACGCGGCATTGATTATGTTGCTGTCCTAAGCGCCGACCACGGCGCCATTGATGCACCGGAACGGCTGCAGCTCCAGGGTTATGAGAATGCGCAGCGGATCGATCCCGCGCTGACGGCAGAAGCCCTTTCGGCTGCCATCTCGCACGATACGGGCATCACGGCTTCGGGCCAGCTGCTTCATGGCGCCGGTTCTTCCGGAGACATCTGGCTCGCGCCCGGGCTGAAGCCCAAGCAACAGAAGACAGTGGTGGAGGCGCTGCTCAAGCGGCTGGCTGCTCACCCGCAGGTCGAAGCCGCGTACAGCGCGGAGATGCTGGCGAAGCTGCCTTTGCCAACGGGCAACCCGCAAGACTGGACGGTCCTGCAGCGGGTTCGCGCTTCGTTCGATCCAGAGCGGTCCGGGCAGGTCCTGATGATGACCCGGCGCGGTGTCGTGCCCGGCGATCCGCAGCCGGGCTATACCGCAACCCATGGCAGCCCCTGGGATTACGACCGGCGCGTGCCGATCCTGTTCTGGCGCAAGGGTGTGGCCGGGTTCGAGCAACCGAACCCCGTGAAGACGGTTGATATCGCGCCCACCCTGGCCGCGCTGATCGGTCTGGAGCAGCCCGAAGGGACATGGGACGGCCAGTGTCTCGACATCGACGGCACTCAGGCCGATACTTGCAGGCGATGAGTACGGAAACGAACACGATTACACCTGCGGCTGAGCGCCGCGACCTAGTCATCCTCGGCGGGGGCCTTGTCGGCATGACACTGGCCTTGGCTGCGGCGCGGCAGGGGATCACCAGCCATGTCGTAGACCGCGCCGATCCTGCCGAATTGACGGCGGAGGGCGCGGACGGACGCGCCTCGGCCGTCTCCACGGCGAGTTGGAACCTGTTCACCAATATCGGACTTGCCGAGCGGCTGGAGCATCTGGGCTGTCCCATCGATTCCATCGCGGTTACCGATGGCATGAAGCCGGGCAGGATCGACTTCCGGCCGGAGCCCGAAGAGGGCTCCCTGGGGCGCATGTTCTCCAACCGTGACTTGCGGCTGGCCTTGTTCGAGGCTGCTCGTGCCGAGCCTGCCATCACCTGGCACACGCGCGCAGAGGTAGTGAGCCGCGAGCGTCACGCGCACGGCGTGTCGGTGGTGCTGGGGGATGGCCGCAAGCTGACGGGCAGCCTGCTTGTCGCGGCGGAGGGGCGCCAGTCGCCAACCCGTGACGAAGCAGGCGTGACCTTCGCGAAGTGGGATTATCGCCACTGCGCCATTGTCACCGGCCTGACGCACGAAAAGCCGCATGGCGGGGTGGCGTGGGAGATTTTCTATCCCGAAGGTCCATTCGCACTGCTCCCGCTGCTCGATACCGCGGATGGCAAGCATCGGTCCGCGCTGGTGTGGACTGTCGGACAGAAAGACGCGCCTGCCATCAGCAAATTGCCCGATGCCATCTTTGTCGATGAGGTGACGAAGCGGATGCACGGTATCTTCGGTGCAATCGAGTTGGCGGCGCCGCGCATGGCCTATCCTCTGCGTTTCCATCATGCTGCCCGCGTGGTGGGGGATCGACTGGCGGTGGTTGGCGATGCAGCGCACGGCATGCACCCGATCGCGGGGCAAGGCCTCAACCTTGGGCTGCGTGATGTCGGCGCGCTGGTAGAGGTTCTGGTCGACGGCATGCGGCTCGGCCTCGAGCCCGGCGATGCGCAGTTGCTTGCCCGCTATGAGAAGTGGCGCAGTTTGGATGCCTTCATGGTCATGTCCGTGACCGACGGGCTGAACCGCCTGTTCGGCATTCCCGGACGCTTGCCATCGGCTGCGCGGCGAATCGGCATGGGCGCGGTGCAGCGCATCCCGGTCCTGAAGCGCTTCTTCATGGACGAGGCGCGGGGTGTATCCGGACGGCTGCCGGAGTTGCTGCAGGAGGCCTGAGCGTCAGTTCGCGGGAGTGGGCGAGGCTTCCGGCGACGAAGCGGACGGCGAAGGCGACGCGCCCGGCGGGGCTGCGCCTTCTGCCTCCGCTGGCGTGGACAATGGGCTCGGCTGATGTACGTCCTGCCCAGTGCCGTCCTTCAGCCGGCGTGGCTCCAGCATTGCCGTCGTTTCGATCAGGTCGAGGGCGCGCTGCACGTTCTGGAAACGGCGCGCGTCTGCGATCCAGTTGTTGGCCAGCTCGGCTCCCGGCAGGCGTTCGACCTCGTCGATGGCGGGGCCCATGCGGCGCGCGGTCAGCATCAGGCGGGCGCGATCGATCCGCGCGGCTGGCGCTACGAGCGTGGGCGAATCGCGCCGCACCACAAACAGACTCGACAGTTCCTGGCGGGCACGCTGCCAAAAGCTGAGTTCCTGTGAATTGTTCGTGAGGTCGGGCGCAAGCGCTTCGAGCCGGGCACTCAGCTGATCGAGCGTCACGGGATGCCGCGCGAACTCGGTGATGGTCTCCACTGCGCGAGGTTGGGCGTCGGCAAAGCGCAGGCGCAGCTGGTCTGCGACGTAGCCCAGAGGTTCGCCCCGCTCGATCATTCGGCGCGCGGCATTGGCGATCAGCAGTCCCTCTGCGCGCGCGGCATTGCCGGATGCGGCATCCGCCTGGAAATCGAGCCGGGAGAAGCGATCTTCCAGCAGGGCGAGGCGGGTTTCCAAGGAGGTCATCGCTGCCAGAGCCGCTGGCGATGCGCTGGCGGCCGAAGGATTCGCGACAGCGGGAGCCGGGGCGGTAACCGCAGCCTCTCCTGCCGGTTCGCGTGCCGACAAGAACCGGTCGAGATCGCCGCGCCAGACGAGTGCGCCGACGCTGGCCATTCCAAGCAGAAAGGCAATCAGCCCCACCAGAAGGTAGCCGCCGCCACTCCTGCGAGCGCGGGGCGCCACGGTCATGGTCGAGATATCGTCCTGCATCGAGCCTTTCGCGGGCAGTTTATGGCACCCGTGCGGCGTCTTGGCACATCTCGCGGGCCAAGGCCAGAAGTGCGGCATCCGTGGGTTCGTCGGCGCTCCTGACCATCGCCCACCCCTGACCCGCGCGCTCAGCCACGCGAGGCCCGATCGCAGCGAGGGCGATGCGGGAGCGGTCGATCGCAGCCTGCGTGCAGATACGCTCGAAGTGAGCGGCCGCTTCCCCCGAATGGAGCAGCACGACAGCCGGGTGTTTCAGTATATCTGTCAGGCCTTCGCACGCCGGCACCGCAGCGCTCTCGTAGACGATCCGGGTGTCCATCGTGGTTCCCGCAGGAGGCGTCAGCGGCACGTGCGAAACGCCTGCCAAGCGAAGAAGACGGCGGTGGCTTCCATCCAGGCTGGAGAGCACCCCCTGAAGCCCGCCAGAGCCGACTGCCACCACGACGAAACCCGCTCGCTCCGCGGCTTGTGCGGTGGTCTGTCCGACACAGTAGGCGGGGAGGCCGTGCAAGGTTTTGAGGCCCGCTCCGCCATGACGGAGCGCGTTCGCGCTGCCCACCAGGACCGCATCCACTGCATCGCGCGGGACAGGAGTCCAGAAGACGGGCCGGACCGTGAAGATCGGATAGGCATGCGCATCGAGCCCCATCCCGAGGGCCGATTGAAGGGTCGACGAGGCGCCCGGCTCGGGGCGAACGATGATGACAGGAAGCACCGCGCCAACCACCTAAGCTGGGGAGAAGTGTACTGCTATGGCAGGCGCGGCGCGGCTCAGCAGGTCTTTTGCCAGCGCCGCAGGGGCCGTCAGGTCTCCCGGCACGAACATGGTCTCGCCCTCTACGCGCTCCGCTCCGTCGGGGCTGAACAGCGCTGCCCGCAGCACGAGCTTGTCCTCGTTCTGGCTTGTCAGCACAGCGATGGGGCTGTGACAATTTCCGCCGAGAGCCGCCAAGAGCGCCCTCTCGGCCATGACGGCACCGTGGGTTGAAGCGTCGTCCACGGCGTTCAGGAATTCGCGCGTGCGCTGGTCGTCGGCCCGGCATTCGATGAGGATGGCGGCCTGGCCAGGGGCGGGAAGCCAGTCACCTGCATCGAGCGGATGACCAGTGCCTGTCTCGCCCAAGCGGTTGAGGCCTGCCAGCGCCAGGAACGTCGCGTCCGCCTCGCCTGCGGCCAGCTTGGCGAGTCGCGTGGCCACGTTGCCGCGGAACGTGATGACCTTGCAGTCAGGCCGTGCGTAAAGCAGCTGGGCGGCACGACGCGGCGCGCTGGTCCCCACGACGGCACCCCTTGGCAGGGCTGCGATACTGGCCGCTCCGATCAACACGTCGCGCACATCCTCGCGCGGCAGGATGGCGCCGATTGCGATCTCGTCGGGCCGGATCGTCTCGACGTCCTTGGCAGAGTGGACGGCGAAGTCGATCTCGCCTGTCAGGAGCCATGCATCCAGCTCCTTTGTCCACAGCGCCTTTCCTCCGATTTCGGCTAGCGCACGGTCCTGAATACGATCGCCGCTGGCGGTGACCGGTACGATCTCTATATGCGCGGCTTCGATGCCGTGCGCTGCGGCAAGGCGTATGCGGGCTTCTTCGGCCTGTGCCATCGCAAGCGGTGAGCGGCGGGTGCCAAGGCGGAACTTTGGAGTGCTGGATAGGCTCATGGGCAAATTGTGCTACCCGGCATTGGCGGTGAGGGAAAGGTGGGCCTGAAAGGAATGTCCAGCGCAATGAGCGGGACGAGGACCGTTCTCGGGATCGAGAGCTCGTGCGACGAGACGGCCGCTGCGCTCGTGACGGACGGGCGCGTGATCCTCGCGCAGCGCATTGCCTCTCAGGACGAGGCGCATCGCCCCTATGGCGGTGTCGTGCCGGAGATCGCGGCGCGCGCGCATGCCGAGCGGCTGACGCCGCTGATCGAGGCGACCCTTGCCGATGCTAGCATGACTCTCGCTGACGTCGATGCCATCGCCGCCACTGCAGGCCCTGGTCTGATCGGCGGCGTGATGGTGGGCCTCGTCACGGCCAAGGCGCTGGCGATGGCGAGTGACAAGCCGCTGATTGCCATCAATCATCTTGAGGGCCACGCGCTCTCGCCTCGTCTGGGCGATGCCTCCCTCGTATTTCCGTACCTGCTGCTGCTGGTGTCGGGTGGGCATTGCCAGTTGTTGCTCGTCGAGGGTGTCGGCTCCTATCGCAGGTTGGCCACGACCATCGATGATGCTTTGGGAGAGGCGTTCGACAAGACCGCGAAACTGCTGGGCCTCGGTTATCCCGGCGGCCCCGCGGTCGAGCGGCTCGCGCGGGAAGGAGATGCCCGCAAGGTTGCGCTGCCGCGCCCGCTGGTCGGCAGCAAGGAACCGCACTTTTCCTTCGCCGGTCTCAAGAGTGCGGTGATGCGCGCCAGGCAGGCCATGACCGCAGGTGGGAGTTATTCGGAGGCCGATATCGCAGCCTCGTTCCAGCAAGCTGCCATCGATTGCCTCGCAGATCGCACGCGGCGGGCATTGAAAACCTCGGGAGCTGTGACGGCTTTGGTCGTGGCTGGAGGAGTCGCAGCCAACGAGGCGATTCGTGCGGCCCTGGAAGACCTGGCAACCGAGCGCGGGCTTCCCTTTGTTGCGCCACCGCTGCGCCTGTGCACAGACAATGCGGCGATGATCGCTTGGGCAGGCGTGGAGCGGCTGGGGCAGTCCGACCCCCTCGACGCGCCGGCGCGGCCTCGCTGGCCGCTCGATCCCGATGCCGAGCCGGTACGTGGGGCAGGAGTGAAAGCGTGAGCGGAACGGGACACAGTGTTGGCGTTGTCGGCGCTGGCGCCTGGGGCACGGCGCTTGCACAGGCGCTGGCCAGCGACGGCAGCCCGGTCCTGCTCTGGGCTCGTGAGACGGAGCTGGTCCGCGAAATCAACGAGGAGCGGCGCAACAGCCTCTATCTGCCGAGCGCGGCTCTGGCCGACACTATCGAGGCGACCTGCGATCTCTCGCGCCTGGCGGACCTGCCCGTGCTGGTCATTGTGGTCCCGGCACAGTTCCTGGCAGGAGTGATCGCGCAACTACCTGCTGGCGAGCGCGATCTCGTGCTATGTGCCAAGGGTATCGAGGCAGGGACCGGGCGGCTCATGGCGCAGGTCGCTGCAGATGCCGATCCGCTGGCCCGATTGGCGGTGCTTTCAGGCCCCACTTTCGCGCATGAGGTGGCGGCGGGCCTTCCGACGGCCGTGACGCTTGCCTGCTCCGGGGGAGCGGATCAGTGGGAGCGCCTCAAGCCGCTGATCGCGCGCCCTGCGCTGCGTCCGTATTATTCCGATGATGTGATCGGGGCCGAGATCGGGGGCGCGGTCAAGAACGTGCTCGCGATCGCATGCGGGGTCGTGGAAGGCATGAACCTGGGCCAGAATGCGCGGGCCGCTGTGATCGCGCGCGGCTATGCGGAAATGCTGCGCTTCGGCTTGGCGCGCGGCGCACGCGCGGAAACCTTGTCGGGGCTGTGTGGGCTGGGTGATCTGGTGCTGACATGCTCTTCCACGTCCAGCCGCAACTTCTCTCTTGGTCTGGCCTTGGGTCAGGGGCTCACCGCAGTGGAGGCGCTGACGGGCAAGAGCAGCGTGGCTGAAGGCGCCGCGACTGCTCCTGTCCTGGCCGAACTCGCTGCCCGTGCAGGCGTCGCCATGCCCATCGTCGAGGGCGTATGCCGGTTGCTATCCGGTGAGAGCCCCGCAAGTGCGGTCGTGTCCGAAATCCTGTCCCGTCCCCTCAAGGCCGAGCTTGAGGGACAGCCCCAGGGGTTTGGCGCTTGAGCGGCATCTCCTCGCAAGAGAGCCCGCAGCCCGGAACGGATGCGCGCGCGGAAGAGGATATCGCCGCCATCGCTCGGGGCGGGCGCACGAACCTGTTCGGCTTTTTCCTGCGCCTGGCCGCGCGGATACCGTTCCTGTTCATCGCAGGGCGTGCTCCCGGCTATGGACCTGCAGCGCTGGGAGTCTTCGCTTCGGCCCTGGTGCTGATCGAGCTGGCGGCGATGGTCTGCACCTTGGGCGAGAAGCGAGGGCTGGCGCAGCGTCTTTCCGAATCGGACGAGCATCCGGCCAATGTCATCGCAGACGGATCGCTGGTGGCGCTTTTGGCCTCCACGTTCATGGCTCTCGTCTTCTGGTTCTTTCCCGCTCCGCTCTTCCCGAGCGGCGAATTCACCCAGATCGACCGGATGATGGTCTTCGCCATCCCGCCGCTTGCCTTGACTGAGATCTGGCTTGCTGCGCTGGCATATCGCTTCGACGTGGGCGCTACGGTCCGGGCGCGTGCCATTGTCGAGCCTTGGACGATCTCCATCGTTGCCGGCGTGATGGCCCTGCTGGCGCCGACAAGCGGCCTGGCCGTCGCGTACCTGGCATCGGTCTACGCAGCGGCTCTGGCGGCCTTCATTCCGTTCCTGCGTGCTTACGGGCTTCCGCGCGGCTGGCGCCCCTCTCTGGGTGGCATGGGCAAGCTGACCTTGCGCAGTCTGCCCATCGCGACCGCTGACGCGATTGAGTGGGGCACGCGCCGGCTGGACATATTCATCCTCGGTCTTTTCGCGCCGCCGGTGGCGGTCGGCGTCTATTACGTCGCGCAGCAGATCGCCAGCCTGCCGCAGAAGCTGAAGACCAGCTTCGAGCCGATCCTGGGGCCGGTCATTACCCGCAATCTGAAGACCCGCGATTACGCGGCGATTGCGCGCCAGGTGCGGCAGGTCGGCTTCTGGATCCTGGCCGCGCAGTTTGGGGTCGCACTGGCGCTTGGGATCCCGGGCGAGGGCGTGATGGGCCTCGTCGGTCCGCAGTTCGTGGGTGGAACGGGAGCGCTTGCCTTCCTGCTGACAGCCGAAGTGGTGGCTGCGACTGCTGTGGTGAGCGAAGCTGCCCTGATTTATGTCGCCCGCGTCAAGAACCTGATGGTGTCCCTCGCTACAGTCGTGCTGCAGGCACTGCTGACCATTGCCGGGATCCTGTTGATGCAGCGGCTTGGCTATGACGAACTGTTTCAGGCGGCCGCGGCAGCAGCGGCGCTGGCGCTCGCCCTGGGCTTCACTTCGCTCGTGAAGGCAAGGATCCTTGCGGGTATACTCGCCGAAGCCACCAACAACTGGCGGTGGGGGTTGGGGCTGGCTGTCGTGCCAGCCGTGATCGTGGGCTGGTTGGCGGTACACCTGCCGGAGTGGGCGGAGCTGGCCCTTGGTATTCCGGCCATCCTCGCCGTGTACTTTGGCGTCTTATGGCGCTGGGCGTTCTCTGCAGAGGATCGTGTGCTTTTCCAGAAAGCGCAGAAATCCGCATCCTGAGCCGGTGAAGCGTGGCTGTTGGGGCCACGGGTGCCTTGACTGGCCGACAGCCCCGGACGAGGGAATGAGCTGTCGCCGAGATGGTCCGGCTGCGCCTATGGCTGGTGCGGACGCCTGCTCGGCAACCATGATCGAAACGGAAGGAAAAGACCTTGGTGCAGATGATCGAGGCCAACTGGCTGATCTTCGCCGCCGTACTGGTGATCGCCTTATTCATCGTCTGGTGGCTGTTTGGACGGGCGTCCAAGCCGACTGTCCGCGAGCGCCGGCCTGATGTTCTGGACGAAGGCGCCACGCCTGCGCAACGCAACCAGGCGCTGATCGATGCTCCCCCCGCTGCGGCAGTCCCGCCGCCAGTGGTCACTCCGCCTGCTGCGGCCGGCACATTCGCCGGCGTTGGCGAGGCTGTCGCACGCGCCGCTCGCGAGGAAGCCGAAGCCGCCGAGGCACATGCACAGCAAGCGGATGAGCCGCTGCCGCCGCCGAGCGACGCAGCCCACGATGCTTCGGCCCCAGCGTCGCCTCCAACCAGCACCCCGGCTCCAGCTCCAGCTCCAGCTCCAGCTGCAGCTCCGGCTCCGGCACCGGCATCTGCCCCAGGTGGGTCGGAATCCGGGAGCGAGGCAGACGATCTGCGGCGAATCAAAGGTATCGGTCCGAAGCTCGCCAACACTTTGCAGGCGCTAGGCATCACCCGCTACGCACAGATCGCCGCGCTCACTGACGCGGACCTCGATCAACTCGACGCCCAACTGGGTGCGTTTGCGGGCCGTCCCCGGCGCGATTCGTGGATCGAGCAAGCGCGCCTGCTCTCCAGCGGAGATACCGTCGCCTACGAGGCGAAGTTCGGGAAACTATAGGGAAACAAGGTGGCGGAGACGCCGGGATTCGAACCCGGGGTGCCCCCTTAAGGGCACGACGGTTTAGCAAACCGCTGGTTTCAGCCACTCACCCACGTCTCCGGATGCGGCCTTGAGGGCGCGGCTATAGCGGCGAGGTGAGGAGGCGGCAAGGGGGAGCAGGCATCCCGTGCAATATTCAGTTGGCCTGTTGCTTCGCCTCGCCTGATCGTAAAAGCGACTCGAGTAGTCGCCCGTTCATTGCCCGATCAGGCAGCGGGGCTTCTTAATGGGTTTCAGGTGCGACCGGGGCTTCCGCTATCCGCGTCGTGGCCCGGGTTCCGCACGGGAGGGGTTGCGTACATGAAGATCTTGAAATTCCGGCCGAGTGTCGCCCGGGCGATGGCGTTCCTTGGCATCATCTCGATGTCGATCGCGAGCCCCGCGATGGCGCAAGTCCGGGCTGTCGACCCCGATGCCGCGATCGATGGCGATCTGTCCGGTCAGGCCGCACCTTCGACGACCTCTTCTGGTGAACTGCCCTCCAGCAGCAGCAGCGGATCTGGCGGCTACTACGGCAATACCGGCGGTTACGGCAGCAACGGAACTCCGGTGGATAGCACCCCAGCCCCTCCTGCATCCTCCGTCGACGACTGGAACCCTCAGTCCATTGCAACTGAGGCGGCGACCCCGCCCTCGCAGACTTATCGCAAGGACGATTTGATCGGTGCAGCCGAAGGCGTGTTCGGCAAGGGTGCGCAAGGGCTCGCTGGCCTGATCGAGGACCTGCTCAGCAAGCAGGGAGAGCCCAACGCCTACATCGTCGGGCGAGAGGGGTCGGGCGCGTTCGTGGTCGGGCTGCGCTACGGCTCCGGCACGCTCCACCACAAGGTCGAGGGAACGCGGCCCGTTTACTGGACCGGCCCTTCGGTGGGCTTCGACGCAGGGCTGAATGCCGCAAATGCCTTCGTGTTGGTGTATAATCTCTACGATACGGAAGAGCTCTACAAGCGCTTCCCGGCGGGCGAAGGGCAGGCCTATTTCGTCGGCGGCTTCCACGTGAGCTACCTGCGTCGTGGCGACGTCGTCCTGATCCCGGTTCGCATGGGCGCTGGCGTTCGTCTGGGCATCAATGCAGGTTACATGAAATTCAGCCACGAACAGAACTGGCTGCCTTTCTAACTGAGGCTATCGGCACACTTCGGGTTGCGGCAGCGGGCGGTGCGAAGTAAGGCCCCGCCCGCCATGCTTATCAATCTTCAACAACAGCCCGCCGATGCGCTTCTGGCGCTCATCAAGCTCCACAACGCGGACCCGCGTGCAGACAAGATCGACCTCGGTGTCGGCGTGTACCGCACCGGAGAGGGCGAGACGCCTGTTTTTGCGGCCATCAAGGGCGCGGAGAAGAAGCTCGTCGAGGAGCAGGACTCGAAAGCCTACCTCGGCCCAGAAGGCGACATGGCATTCGTTGCCGCGCTGATGCCGTACGTTTTCGGCAAGGACAGCCCTGACATGGGCAAGCGGATCGAGGGCATGCAGACGCCGGGCGGAACGGGCTCGCTGCGTCTGGCCCTGGCTCTGGCCAAGCGTTCCGGCATCGACCGGGTCATCGTCGGCGTGCCGAGCTGGCCCAACCACGCACAGATCTGCGCCGATCTTGGCCTGGGAGTGGTTGAGTTCAACCACGCTCGCGCGGACGGCAAGACCGACATGGACGCGCTGCGTGCCGCCCTCGCAGGTGCGGGTGAGAAGGACGCGGTCCTTCTGCACGGCTGCTGTCACAATCCGACGGGCATCGATTATTCCCATGCCGAATGGGACGAAATCGCCGGATTGATTGCCGAGAAGAAGGTGCTGCCGATTCTCGATCTCGCTTACCAAGGGCTGGGCAATGGCATGGAGGAGGACGCCTACGGCGTTCGCCGCGTGCTCGTTGCCGTCCCAGAGGCTCTGGTCTGCTATTCATGCGACAAGAACTTCGGTCTCTATCGCGACCGAGTCGGTGCGCTTTACGTGATGATGCCGAGCGAATCGGACCTGCCGCGTGTCATGTCCAATGCGCATGCGCTGGCGCGGGCCAACTGGTCGCAGCCGCCAGATCATGGTGGTGCGGCAGTTCGGCTTGTACTCGAAGACCCCACGCTCACCGCCCAGTGGCTGGCCGAGCTTGACCAGATGCGTGACCGCATGCGCGAAGTGCGCGCAAAGTTGGCGGCTGCGGGCAAGGTCGGAGCGGTGGATATGACACCGTTTGGCGGCCAGAACGGATTGTTCTCCATCGTGCCGCTCAGCAAGGAGCAGGTGCTGGAGATGCGCGAGAAGCACGGCATCTATATGGCCGGCTCCGGACGGATCAACGTTGCCGGTCTGACGATGGGCAACATCGACAATTTCATCGACGCTGTGGCGCAGGTCACCGCCTGAGGGCTTGGCGGAGTGAATCGGCAGCCGGTCCTTGAGGGGGAGCGGCTGCTCCTCCGCCCGCTCGCTGCTGAAGACTGGGCTGCGCTGTTCAGCGTGGCGTCCGATCGTGAGATCTGGGCTCGTCACCCCTCGCACAATCGCTGGCAGGAACCGGTATTTCGCGCCTTCTTCGACGAAGGGCTTGCAAGCGGCGGCGCACTGGCGATCATTGATAAGGCATCGGGCGCGATTATCGGCTCATCCCGCTTCGGAGAGCCACACGAGACTCTGCCTGGCGCCGTCGAGATCGGGTGGTCGTTTCTCGCGCGGGCCTTCTGGGGGAAGGGGTACAACGCCGAGTTCAAGCGTCTCATGCTGGCGCACGCCCTGGAGCACTACGAACGCGTGGTGTTTCAGGTCGGGGCGGGCAACGTGATCTCGCGCCGGGCCATGGCGAACATCGGCGCTGTCCTGCTTCCCATTACGGGGCCGACTTACGAGCGGTGCGGCGTGATGGTCCCGCACGTCCTCTTCGAAATTAATCGCGAGGGCTTCCGCTCCGGACCGCTCAGCCGCGCAGGCTCTGCATCCGCTTGAGGTAGCGGGCTAGGACGTCGATCTCGAGGTTGACCTTGCTGCCTACGTCAAGTGTTCCCAGCGTGGTGACTTCGGCAGTATGGGGAATGACATTGACGGAAAATTGGCAGGTGCCGTCGGCCTGGTCCGTGACCTCGTTGACCGTCAGCGATACGCCATCGACCGTGATCGACCCTTTCGGTGCCAGATAGGGCGCAAGATCGGCGGAAGCAGCGAAGTCGATGCGCCGCGAATCACCTTCCGGACGCATGCCGGCAACCTCGCCGACACCGTCGACATGGCCCGTCACGATGTGGCCGCCGAGTTCGTCTCCGAGCTTGAGAGCGGGTTCGAGATTGATCCGAGTTCCCGGCTCCCAGCGCCCTGGGACCGTGCGGGCTACCGATTCGGCAGAAATGTCGACTGCGAACCATGCATCGCCGGCGACGCCGCCCTTGTCGACGACTGTCAGGCACACCCCTGAGCACGCGATGGACGCGCCCATGGCGATCGTGGCCGGATCAAAAGGGCAGGCGATGACGGCTCGCAGATCGCCTGTCTTGCGAGCCTCACGAATGGTGCCGATGTCGGTGATGATGCCTGTGAACATGGGATCTCACTAGACCTGCCGGGCGAAGACTTCCAGCGTGTCCCTGCCAAGCTGGCGTCGATCGGTGAGGCGCCATTGCCCATGGGCATCCGCAAGGGCGTTCAAGCCGATGTCGTGGAGCGCCGCGCGCCCGCCCCCAATCAGAATTGGCGCGCGATAGATCAGCAGGCGATCGACAAGGCCAGCCTTCAGAAATGCCGATGCCGCACCGGCTCCGCCTTCCACGAACAGGTATTGCACATGGCTCATCGATTGGACTGCCTCCGGTGAGGGCAGGACGCGCCAACCTTCCGGCGCTTCGCCTCCGGTCAACACCCAGCGTTCGGGACTAAGCGCCGCCATCCCGGGCAGACGTACGTCGAGTCTGGGCGCATCGGCCCGCAAGGTGCCGCCGCCCACCAGAATGGCGTCGGTCTGCGCGCGCATCGCATGCGTGTGCGCGCGTGCGCTGTCGCCGGTGATCCACTGGCTTTCGCCGTTGCTCATCGCGATGCAGCCGTCGAGCGAGACCGCGAGCTTCAGTGTGATCTCAGGTCGGCCGTGGCGAGCGCGAGTGAGATAGCCGGACAGTCCTTGCGCACATTCCGGCGAGTCCAGAAGGTCGCAGGCAATGCCGGCCTGCCTGATGCGCGCGATCCCTGCGCCTGCGGTGCGCGGATCGGGGTCTCCGCAGCCGACCACGACGCGCGCGAGCTTCGACGCGCAGACGAGGTCTGCACAAGCAGGTCCGCGCTCTGAGCGATGCGCGCAGGGTTCAAGCGATACGTAAAGAGTAGCCCCATCAGCGGCTTCGCCCGCCAACGCCAGAGCAACGGCTTCAGCATGAGGGCGACCGCCCGGTTGCGTCCAGCCTCGCGAGATGACCCGGCCGTCACGCACAACGATCGCGCCGACCGCCGGGTTCGGGCGGCTAAGTGGGCGTCCGCGTGCCGCGAGGCTTGCTGCCGCGGCGAGCCAGCGCTGGTCGTTACTCACTCGATGACGAGGAGGGCGCGGCCGCCTCGTTCGTGTTCTGCGCTGCCAGCGCAGCGTTCGCCTCTTCGCGGCGCTGGCGTATTTCCTCGAGCCGCGCTTTCTCCTCGGCTGCGGCTTCCGCGTCAGCTTCGCGGGCGATTTTCTCCACGTCCATGCCGCCCCACCGGCCTAGCATCTTGTAGAGCTCGCGCACCTCCGCATCGCGCCTTGCCCTTTCGAGAGCGAGCGCTTCCTTGCGTTTCTGATTCTCGATGTTGGACGCCATGATCTCGGCGTCGCTGCGGTGCTCCGGGAGCACGGTTATGTAAGTGACCTCGGGGGGCAGGTGAGGCGCGCTCGCCTCCTGTTGAACCATCACGTAGAAGATGCCGAACGTGCAGGCTCCGGCAACTGCGGCAAACCGCCACCGGTTGTGCCCGGCCTGGCGCCAGACTTCGCGAAAGTCCGCGAACATGCCCGTCGGCTTGACGTCACGCCACATGCCGGATCGTTTGAACAGTGCCATGCCCGCAAGATAGGCGATTACGGCGCGCTTCGCCAGAAGGAGCCGCCCGATCAGCCGAACGGTGCGTAAAGGCTGCGCCCCTCCCGCTTGAGCCAGGCGTTGGCAGAGGCCACCTCGCCTTCGAAGAGCTCCGCGAGGCAGGCGTGAAAGGCGGGTGAATGATCGAAGTGCACCAGATGCGCGACTTCGTGGGCCACCACGGAGCGGCGGACGAGGTCGGGTGCCATGACAAGTCGCCAGTTGATCCGAATGCTCCCGTTGGCGGCACAACTGCCCCAGCGTCGGCGCGCGTTGGATAGCGCCAGTTGCACCGCGGGCTGCCCAGCACGGGCGCAATAGTGTGTCAGCTCCTCTGCAATCAGGGCGCGTGCCTCCCTGTGCAGCCATCGTTGAGCACGCGATCCAACGGCTGCTTCCGGCCCGCCGATGCGCAGAATGCCTGCAGACAGCACCGGTTGCCTTGGCCCCGTGCTGTCGTGCTCCAGCAAAAGAGGTTGCCCACGAAACTGGATCGTCGCTCCTGAACAGACTTGCTGAGGCGCGGGGAGTGCCGCCAGCTGGCGCTCCAGCCACGTGCGGCGGGAACGCGCGAAGTCCAGGGCCTCTACGGTGCGGCCCCAGCGGGGAATGGTAATGCGTACTTCGGTTCCATCCGGCGCCAGTCGCATGGTCATGCGGCGCGCGCGCTCATGGCGTCTTATAACGACCGGTAGTTGGCGACTGCCGAGTTCAAGGGATGGGGCAGCATTGGGGTCGCGGCGAAGCCAGTCCAGCACTTAGTCGATGTCCCAGGGATCGCGGTCCGCCTCGATCTCCCAGCCCTCCATGCCTTCGGGCCAGACGATGTGCTGCTCCAGCGGTCCGGCGACCGTCTCGCTGACCACACGACCTACGATAGACACGCCGGCGCGGTGTACCGCTTCGCGATCACCGCAGACAAGATAATGCCACTCCGGCAGCGCTTCCCCTGCGGCTCGCAAGCGATAGGCGCAGGTCTGGGGCAGCCAGTCCAGCGAGCCGGCGTTGCGCATCGTCAGCGAAAGGCAATCCGGTACGGACCTGCGGCGGTCGCGGTAGTCTGAGCAACGCGCTGTTTTCAGGTCCAGCAACTTGCAGGCGACGTTTGTCGAATAGACTTCGCCCGTGTCCGCATCCTCAACCTTGTGCAGGCAGCATTGTCCGCAACCGTCGCACAAGGCCTCCCACTCGCGCTGATCGAGCGAGCCGAGTGGGCGCTCCCAGAAGCGGTCAGCGGGCGTTACTTCACCCATTTCCCGAGTTCCGCGGCGACTGCATCGCCGCCCTTGTCCACCGGCAACATCGCCAGCGGCTCACCTTCCGGTCCCATGAGATAAGCGATGCGACTGTGATCCATCAGGTATCCACCCGAGGTCTCCTCGCCCTTGGCCGAGTAGGCGGCAAAGGCCTTCTCCACGGCGGCGATCTGCTCGGGCGTGCCGGTGAGGCCCACCAGGCGCGGCGAGAACGCTGACGTCCACTGGCCCACCGCCTCAGGCGTATCGCGCTCTGGGTCGATGGTGATGAAAATCGGCTGCACCTTCGCGGCCAGCTGCGGATCCGATTGCTCGAACTGTGCGAAGCCCTTCATCAGAGCCTGCATGTCCATCGGGCAGGCGTCTGGGCAGAAGGTGTAGCCGAAGTAGACGATGCGGTACTTGCCCTTGAAAACGTCCCAGCTCACGGTCTTGCCGTCCTTGTCGACAAGCGAGAAGGGGCCACCGATGGCCGCGCCCTCAAGCGGAGGGCGATCGGCAGCCGGCTGGCCGGCGTCTTGAGATCCACAAGCCGCGAGCGCAAGGGAGGCAAGCAGGACGGGAAGCAGTCTGAAGTGATGGGTCATGGCGCGGCGGTTCATGCTCTGCTAAACGGTCGGGTGCAAGGCGCTGCGGCAACAAGACGCGGGCCACCAAGCAAAAAAGATGCGAAGGAACTGCCAAGTGTCGAAGGGGTTTGGATCACGGATCGGTAAGATCGGACAAGCGGGTCTGATCGCTGCGGCCGCGGTTTCAGTGGCGCTGTCCGCTCCAGCACAGGCGCAGTTCTCCGAAGGCTACAAGTTCCTTGACGCTGTCCGGAAGAAGGAAGGCGACAAGGTGGAGAGCGCATTGTCCAGCGCGGGTGGGTCCACCATTCTCAACACGCGCGATGTGACGTCGGGAGAAACGGCGCTGCACATCGTCACGCAGCGGCGCGATCTCACCTGGCTGCAGTTTCTTGTCGGACGTGGCGCGAACGTGAACGCACGCGACGCGCAAGGGCGCACGCCGCTGCAGCTTGCCACCAATCTGGGCTGGCGCGACGGGGTCGCGGTTCTGCTCGGTGCGAAAGCGAACACCGAGGTGGCGAACGATGCGGGGGAGACGCCGCTGATCTCTGCTGTCCACCGGCGCGATTTGGAGTTGACCAAGCTCTTGCTGCGCGCGGGTGCCGATCCGGACCGTGCCGACAACTCCGGCCGTTCGGCGCGGACTTATGCGGGCATGGAGGGGCAGTCGAGCGCGGTCCTGAATGTCATCAAGGCAGAGGCAAAGGCAGACGCCGGAGAAGCCAACAAGCCAACCTATGGACCGGTACTCTAACGCAATGACGTCTCCTGACATGACTCTCGATGATCTTCGCATGCGCCTGGCTCCGCTGGTGGCCGAGGCTGCCGTATTCGACGGCTGGAGCACGCAGGCGGTGCGGGCTGCGGCCGAGCAAGCTGAAGTCGATGCGGATGTCGCTGCCTATGCTTTCCGCGGCGGCGCGATGGACATGATCACGGCCTGGATCGCCTCGATCGACCGGGCCATGGTTCAGGCGCTCCCGGCTGCTGACCTTGCGAATTATCCCATTCGCGAGCGCATACGCAGGCTCGTGCAGTTCAGGCTTGATGCGCAGGCCGGTCGCGAAGAGGCCCTTTCACGCGCACTGGCCATTTTGGCGATGCCGCAGAATGCCGCGGCGGCGGTGAAGCTGGGCTGGCGGAGTGCCGATGTTATGTGGCGACAGGCCGGTGACCGGGCGACGGACTATAATCACTATACCAAGCGGGCGATCCTCTCGGGCATCTACGCTGCCACCCTCGCAGTTTTCGCTGACGATGATAGCCCGGGAAAGAGTGACACCCGCGCCTTCCTCGATCGTCGAATCGAGGGGATTATCAAGTTCGAGAAGGCGAAGGCGCGTCTTGTGCGGCCAGCCGATGATCGCTTCAGCATGGCGCGGTTTCTGGGACGCTTGCGCTATCCTGCTCGCTAGCAGCCTGCGTGACGAGCAAGCTCGAGCAGGCAAATCTGTTATTGCGAATAAGTTGCGATATGCGCCGTAATCTGGCAGCGGGTTTTGTATGACCCTCGATCTCCTTCCCCCTGGGCAGAGCGCGCGTATCGTTGCAGTCCATTGGGACCGTCTTGTCGATGAAGAGGCGCGGCGTTTGCGCGCGCTGGGGCTGGACGACGGCGCCCGCGTGACTGTCAGCCACCGCGGCGTGTTTGGCACGCGCGATCCTATCGCGCTGGCAGTGGGACGCATGAAAGTCGCAGTGCGGCGCGCCCACGCTGCAGCCATGGAGATCGAGCCGCTGTGAGGATTAGACAGTGAGCCGCCAACGCAAGATCGCGCTCGTCGGTAATCCGAATGCCGGTAAGAGCGCGCTGTTCAACGCGCTGACCGGTGCGCGCCAGAAGATCGCCAATTATCCGGGCGTGACGGTGGAGCGTAAAGCCGGCCGTATGGTCCTTCCCTCGGGAGAGCCGGTCGAGATGACCGACCTGCCGGGGTCGTATTCGCTGGATCCGACAAGTCCTGATGAGGCGGTCACAGCGAAGGTGATACGAGGCGAATTTGCCGGGGAAAGTGCGCCGGACGCGCTGATTGTCGTCCTGGACGCCTCCAACCTTGAGCAGCACCTGGTGTTTGCGCAGGAAGTCATCGCTCTCGGCAAGCCAACCGTCGTTGCGCTCAACATGGTTGACCTTGCGGAGCGGGACGGTCTGGTCCTCGACCCTGCCGCGCTTGAGCAGTCGCTGGGGGTGAAGGTGGTCCCTACCGTGGCCGTCCGCCGCCGCGGGCTCGCTGAACTGACCGAGGCTGTCGCTTCCGCTGAGTTGCGTGAGCCGGTTGGCCGGATCAATGACCTCTCTCTTGTGGAACGGCGCGTCGCTGCGCACGCGATGGCCGATGCGGCGATCATTTCCGAATCGCGGCAGCACAGGCTGCACTCGCAGCTGGACAAGGTTCTGCTGCATCCATGGGCCGGTCCGATCATTCTTTTTGCGCTCTTGTTCGTGGTGTTCCAGGCGGTGTTTGCCTGGGCCACGCCGTTCGTGGATGCGCTCGAAGACGGCGTAGGGCTGCTCTCGCAAGCCGTCGTGGCAGCTCTTCCGGAAGGATTGGGCCGCGATCTGATTACCGAAGGCGTTCTGGCTGGCGTGGGTTCGGTCGTCGTGTTCCTGCCGCAGATCGTCATCCTGTTCTTCTTCATCCTGGCGATGGAGGCATCCGGCTACATGGCTCGCGCCGCGTTCCTGATGGACCGGATGATGGCGGGGGTCGGGCTCTCGGGCCGCAGCTTCATTCCGCTGCTTTCAAGCTTTGCCTGCGCCATTCCGGGCATCATGGCCACGCGCAGCATCACCGACCCTCGCGACCGGCTGACCACGATCCTCATCGCGCCGCTGATGACCTGCTCTGCCCGGCTGCCGGTCTATGCCGTCATCATCGCTGCATTCATTCCGCAGCAGACGGTCGGCTGGGGCGTCGGTCTGCAGGGCCTGGTTCTTTTCGCTCTTTACGTCGCGGGTATTCTGGGCGCGATGATCGTCGCGCTGGTGCTGCGGCGTTCCTTGACCAAGGGGGCGGCCAGCGGGTTCATCATGGAGATGCCCAAGTACCAGTTGCCCAACCTCAAGGACCTGCTGATCGGTCTGTGGCAGCGTGCCTGGGTCTTCCTGCGCCGGGCCGGTACGATCATCTTCATGGTCACTGTCGTGCTGTGGCTCTTGCTGAGTTTTCCACGCGCTGGCGAAGGCGAAAGCCAGGTCGATGTGTCCATTGCCGGGCGTCTGGCTGGCGGGCTTGCCGTCGTGGTGGAGCCTATCGGCTTTAACCGCGACATGGCCCTGGCGCTGATTCCGGCAATGGCCGCGCGCGAAGTGGCAGTCAGTTCACTGGCCACCACCTATGCGGTTGCCGCGTCCGACGAGGATGAAGAAGCGCAGGCCATGGCGCTTGGCGACCAGCTCAAGGCCCGCTGGACGCTGCCCATGGCGCTCGCGTTTCTCGCCTGGTTCGTTTTTGCGCCACAGTGCATGTCGACAATCGCTGTGACCCGACGTGAAACAAACGGATGGAAGTGGCCGATCTTCATGTTGGCCTACCTGTTTGCCCTGGCCTACATCGCTGCTGGCGCGACGTACTGGGCGGCGGTTGCCGCGGGGCTGTAGAAAACCCACCGGTCGGCACTGGCCTCGGTCGGCGGCAATGGTTTAACCGAGGCGCCGATATTCATACGAAAGCGATTCTCCCATGGCAGGCAGTGTCAACAAGGTCATTCTGGTCGGCAACCTCGGCGCCGATCCCGAGGTGAAGTCGTTCCAGAATGGCGGCCGTATCGCGAACTTGCGAATCGCCACGTCCGAGAACTGGAAGGACCGCCAGACGGGTGAGCGCAAGGAGCGCACCGAGTGGCACAGCGTCGTCATCAACTCCGAGGGGCTGGTCGGCGTCGTTGAGCGTTTCCTGCGCAAGGGTAGCAAGGTCTACATCGAGGGCCAGCTGCGCACTCGCAAGTGGCAGGACCAGTCTGGTAACGATCGCTACACGACCGAGGTCGCCGTGGGCGGCATGGGCGGGGTTCTCACCATGCTCGATGGTGCGCCCGGCGGCGGCGGCGGCTCGCGTGGCGGCGGCGGTGGTGATTGGGGCGGCGGTGGCAGTCGTTCCTCTGGAGGTGACGACTGGGGCAGCGGCGCCCGCGGTGGGGCGTCGTCCGGCGGCGGTTCTTCCGGCGGCGGTTCTTCCAGCGGCGGAAGCGACTGGGGCCGCACCGGCGGCTCTTCGGGCGGTTTCGGCGATGACCTCGACGACGACATCCCGTTCTGAGCGGGACTCGCACTTCGTGGGCGCGCTGACGGCGCCCACGAATCATGCTGCATTATTTGAGGTTGAGCCCTTTCAGAGCGGCAAACGGGTTCTCTTTGTCTTCGCCGGATAGCTCCGGCATGCGGCGCACCTCATCGGCCTGCGGTCCAGTGGCAAACGGATCGATGGCAAGCGCAAGGCTCTGAGCTACCGCTTCACCCAGATCGAAGTGGGTGCCGGAGTATTCGATCTCGTCACAATCCTCAGCGTCGAGCTCGATCTCCTCATCCGTATGATGCTGTGCCTCCGGCACGAAACGCACGGTGAATTCTTCGCGGACAGAGACGGGGAGGTCCTCGGCCGAGACGGCGCAAGCCTGCACGATATCGGCGACAAGCATGCCTGCTGCATCGACCTCGCGGTCCCTGCGGCTTAGCAGGACATCGGCCTCAAGCCGGTCGACTCGTACGATCCCGAAGCGAGAGGCGAGGGCGGCACGCTCCGCCTCGTTCGCTTCGATGTGAACCTGCTTGCCTTCGCACTGGCGCACGTCGAACATGCGCGGAAACTCATTTGCCTCACTCATCAGCGGAGCCTCCCTGCAAGAAGATCGTCGGCACTGACGGCTTCGATTTCGTCCGCGAGCGCCAGCACTGCTTCGGCAAGAGCGCCTTTGTCGGCATCCTCAAGAAGCGTCGCATTGCGTTCCAGAACGGGGATGAGCGCGGAGCGGGGATCTGCCGCCACAAGGGCCTCCCGCAGCGCACCGATCCGTCCTCCGAGCACGCTCATCAGACGGCCCATCCGCTTGCCGACCACTACGTCGCCCACGCCGGCTTGGCGCAGCTGCCCATCCATGTCGTCTACGAACAGTTCGGTCAGCCGTGCGGAGAGGACCCTGAGGCTTTCCTCACGTTCCATGCGCAGGATCACCAGCGCCAGGACCAGAGTAATGGTATCGAAGCGGCCCGGCACGGTGTCGGCAAGGCCAAGCTCCGCATACCACCGCTTCTCGCGTGCGACCTCGACCACCCGGTGCCACAGCGGGCGGACGGGGGCGCGATCGTCGATTTTTCGGCCAAACAGGCGAGCGATGAAGGACACGGCGCGGAGAGCCTTTCTTAAGTGCTGAGACAAGCGTTCATCGGCAATTCAATCGAACGAGCGCAACGGCCATTGCGCAGGCGGGTGCGTGACCGTAAGGCTCGGAGCCGACCTCGCGCCGATCTTTCGGCCGATATATGGGCGGTGGGTGCGCTGGCAATGGCCGGGGCACCGCCGTAGCGGACTGGAGTGGAAAAATGCGCACGTTCGGGCACAAGGCCTGGCTGGCAGTGGCGTCGCTGGGCCTGGTGGCGCTGGCGAGCGGCTGTACGTCGATCACCGATCACCGCGGCTACATCATCGACGAAACGCTGGTCGATGCGATCCAGCCCGGGATCGACAACCGCAGGTCCGTCGAGCAGACGCTGGGCCGTCCCACTTTTGTCAGTCAGTTCGGCCAGAAGGACTGGTACTACGTCTCGCAGACTGTGACCTCGCCGCCCTTCCGGCGTCCGCACACCACGGAACAGACGGTTCTGCGGCTGCGCTTTGATCCTGCGGACAACGTCGTCGCGATTGATCGCAAGGGCGTGGAGCAGGTGGCTCGCATCGATCCTGAGGGTGACAAGACGCAGACTCTCGGCAGGGAGCGCGGTCTGCTTGAGGATCTGTTCGGAAATGTCGGGACGGTCGGCGCGACCGGAGCGGTCCCTGCTGGCGGACCCAACGGAAGCTGATCGCCCGCAGGCGCGGCCGTGTGCATTGAACACGCGGCCGAGACGCATATATCCTGCGGCATGGATAACAGCGGGGCGAGCCACGGCCTTCTCCAGTGGCACGGAACTACCATCATCGGCGTGAAGAAGGGCGGCAAGACCGTCATCGCCGGCGATGGTCAGGTTTCCATGGGCAATACGGTGATGAAGCCGAACGCGCGCAAGGTGCGCCGGATCGGCAAGGGCGAGAAGGTGGTAGCAGGCTTCGCCGGTGCGACCGCCGACGCATTCACTCTGTTCGAGCGTCTCGAGAAGAAGTTGGAGCAGTACTCAGGGCAACTCACTCGCGCTGCCGTGGAACTGGCCAAGGATTGGCGCACTGACAAGTACTTGCGCAACCTGGAAGCGCTGATGATCGTCGCGGACGAGGATGCGCTGCTGGTGCTCACGGGCAACGGCGACGTTCTTGAGCCGGAAGGTGGTCCCGATAGCCGGATCGCCGCGATCGGTTCGGGCGGAAACTACGCGCTGGCCGCCGCCCGTGCGATCGACAAGTACGAGCAGGATGCCGAGCTTATCGCGCGCAACGCAATGGCAGTCGCTGCCGACATCTGCGTCTTCACCAATGATCGTGTGACGGTCGAGACCGTCTGACCCATTCTGCTTGCCGGAGGGGCCGGGCGTTGCATCCAGCGGCCTCTTTATCTCTCCGGAACGGCCAATACCCTGCCATCGCGGACGGGGAGAGAGAACGAGATGAATCAGAACCTGACACCAAAAGCCATCGTCGCCGCACTTGATGCCCACATCGTCGGTCAGGGTGAGGCGAAGAAGGCGGTTGCCGTGGCGCTGCGCAACCGCTGGCGGCGCCAACGCCTTCCAGAGGACCTGCGCGATGAGGTGACGCCGAAGAACATCCTCATGATCGGCCCCACGGGCTGCGGCAAGACGGAAATCAGCCGCCGGCTGGCCAAGCTTGCGGATGCTCCTTTCGTGAAGGTGGAGGCGACCAAGTTTACCGAGGTTGGTTACGTGGGCCGTGACGTTGAGCAGATCGCTCGCGATCTGGTGGAAGAAGCCATCCGGCTGGAGAAGGAGCGGCGGCGCGAGTCCGTGCGTGACGCGGCAAGCAAGGCGGCCATGGACCGTCTGCTGAACGCTCTGGTGGGTGAGGGCGCGTCCGAGGCAACACGCGCGGCGTTTCAGCAGCGCATCGCCGAAAACTCGATGAACGACACCGAAGTCGAAGTCGAAGTGGAGGATAGCCCCGCCGCGCCGATGGAGATTCCGGGAATGGGCGGATCGGTCGGCATGATCAATCTGTCCGACATCATGGGCAAGGCGTTCGGTCAGCAGCAACTGAAGCGCCGCAAGATGAAGGTGCCCGACGCGTGGGACAAGCTTGTCGACGAAGAGTCGGAGAAACGCATGGACCAGGACGACGTGGCGCGGACGGCGCTGGCCAACGCGGAAACCAACGGCATCGTTTTCCTCGACGAGATCGACAAGATCGCAGTTTCCGATGTGAGAGGCGGATCGGTGAGCCGCGAAGGTGTGCAGCGCGACCTCCTGCCGCTGATCGAAGGCACGACTGTCGCCACCAAGTACGGTCCGATGAAAACGGACCATGTTCTCTTCATCGCCAGTGGCGCTTTCCATGTCGCCAAGCCGAGCGACATGCTGCCCGAGCTTCAGGGGCGCCTGCCGATCCGCGTCGAACTGAAAGCGCTGACGGAAGAGGACTTCGTTCGTATCCTTTCTGAAACCCGTGCGAACCTGGTGGCGCAATACAAGGCGCTTCTGGGTACCGAACAGGTGACGGTTGAGTTCACGCCCGATGCCATCGCTGAAGTCGCCAAGATCGCAGCGCAAGTGAACGAAAGTGTCGAGAACATCGGCGCGCGGCGTCTGCAGACGGTGATGGAAAAACTGCTCGAGGAGTTGAGCTTCGAGGCAGAAGACCGCGTCGGCGAATCCGTCACCGTGGATGCTGCCTATGTGCGCGAGCGGCTGACGGATCTGGCAAGCGACACCGATCTGTCCAAGTACATCCTCTGATCGCAGTCAGGCTATTCGCGCCCGCTCTTAAGGCCTCTCCCTGCGCTGGGTTGGATCTGTTAGAGCCGGGCGCGAAGGGAGAGTGCGATGCAGCGGGAAGGCGGGTGCCAATGCGGTCAGGTGCGGTACGCGGTAACGGGTGAGCCCGTGCATGCTGCTTTGTGTCATTGTGCGGATTGCCGCGCCTCTGCTGGCGCACCCGTGATGGCTTGGGCTGCATTCGCTTCGGAGCATTTCAGTGTGCTGTCGGGGGACACGCGGGCGTACAATTCCTCGGACGCAGTCTACCGGCATTTCTGTCCGAACTGTGGTACTGGCCTGTGGGACACGAACGAAGAGGTTCTTCCCGGTCTGGTGGACCTCCAGATCGCGACTCTCGACGATCCCGAAACCATCGCCCCTTCCGCACACATCCAGGTGGCCGAACGGCTGTCGTGGATGAGCATTGCTGATAACCTGCCGCAGTTCGAGCGTTTTCCGGGAGCCTGAAGAATGTCAAACCCACCTGAGGACCGCCCCGTGTACCGGCTGCTCACCGGGAAGGACGACCGTGCCTTCTGCGAGCGCGTCTCCGAAGCGCTGGAGCAGGGTTGGCGGCTCTATGGCTCGCCCACTCTGGCTTGGGACACGGCCGAGAACTGCATGAAAGCGGCGCAGGCCGTCGTGTGGAAGGATGCCGAAGCGGTGAAGGGCTAGGCAGCCTCGCCGCCCGCGGACGGCGGAGCATGCGCTCCTACTCAGCTGCCTCGCTAAGCTCTTCAGCCTCAGCCGCCTGACGCGCCCACATTTCCGCATAGAGCCCGTCGTGACGCAGGAGCTCCAGGTGAGTTCCGCTTTCAGCAAGACAGCCGTCCTGCAAGACCAGGATGCGGTCAGAATCGGCGATGGTCGAAAGGCGATGCGCGATCGAGATGCTGGTACGATCCTCCGATACACGATGGAGCGTCGCCAGAATGTCCTGCTCCGTGCGAGTGTCGAGGGCGCTGGTCGCCTCATCGAGCAACAGGATCGGCGGATTCTTGACGAGCGTACGGGCTATGGCCACGCGTTGCTTCTCGCCGCCCGAAAGCTTCAAGCCGCGTTCGCCCACTTCGGTTTCGAACCGCTGCGGCAGACGTTCGATCAGAGGCATCAGGGCGGCTCCGCGCGCAGCAGCTTCGACATCGGCCTGCGTGGCATCGCTGCGGCCGTAAGCGATGTTGTAGCCAATCGTCTCGTTGAACAGCACTGAATCCTGCGGAACGATGCCGATCGCGGCGCGCAGGCTTTCCTGTGTGACCTGCGCAATGTCCTGCCCATCGATGAGGATGCGCCCGGACCAGGGATCGTAGAACCGGAACAGGAGGCGGGCGAGCGTGGACTTGCCGGCCCCGGACGGTCCGACAACGGCAAAGTTCTGGCCCGCAGGCACTTCGAACGAGAGTCCCTTGAGGATCGTCCGGTCCTTTTCGTAGCCAAACTCCACGTTCTCGAACACCACCGAAGGGCGCCGGATGACGAGCGCGGGTGCGCCCGGCGCGTCGGAAACCTCCTGCGGCTCATCAAGCAGGCGGAACATCTCGGCCATATCGATCAGGCCTTGCCGGATGGTGCGATAGACCATTCCCAGCATGTCCAGCGGACGGAATAGCTGGGCCAGATAAGTCTGCACGAACACGAGTTGCCCGGCGCTATAGCGGCCCTGCCACCAGCCGTAGACGGTCCAGGCCAGAGCACCGGCCATCAGCAGGTTCACGACGACGGCTTGAGCGATGTTGAGCAGGCCAAGCGAGTTTTCGCTTTTCACGGCGGCACTCGCGTACTCGCGCGTGGCTTGAGCATACCGGGCTTGCTCGCGCTTTTCGGCTCCGAAGTACTTTACGGTTTCGTAGTTGAGCAGCGAATCGACCGCATGGGACAGCGCGCGACCGTCCAGCCGGTTCATCTTCTCGCGCAGCGCCGTCCGCCATTCGGTGATGGTGCGCGTCACCCAGATGTACGCGGCAACCGCGAGTGCTGTCGCCAGGACCAGCGGCCAGCCGAAGTTGAAGTAGAAGATCACCGCAACCACGAGGAGCTGCAACACGGTGGGGGCGATGTTGAACAGCATGAAGTAGAGCATCGTGTCGATGCTCTTCGTCCCGCGCTCGATCACCTTGGTAACCTCGCCCGTGCGGCGTGCCAGGTGAAACCGCAGGCTCAGCCGGTGCAACTGTCCGAATACGTTCTCCGCCAGAGCGCGGGTCGCATCCTGACCTACACGCTCGAAGACGATGTTGCGCATGTTGTCGAAGATGACGCCGCCCAGTCGCGCCGCCGCATAAGCGAGCACCGTGAGCATTACGAAACCGATCACTCTCGGCCCGGTGACGCCCATCGCATCAACGGCCCACTTGAGCAGATACGGCAAGACCAGCTGGGTGGCGGTGGACGCAAGGATCAGGACTGTCGCGGCGACAATCCGCATGCGAAGCGCGCGGTTATCGCGTGGCCAGAGGTATGGGAGAAACCGGGTGAGCGTGTGCCAGCCGTCGTGGCGGGCATCCGGATTTTTGACTGCGGTGTCAGGAGGCATCGCAAACATGTAGGTGCAGCAGGCACGAAGGCAAAGCGGTAGACGCGCAGTTGCCCTGAAATCCTATCGCGCAGTCAGTCCTTGACGAGTTCGAACAGAACCCTGCGGGTAGAGAAATCGATCGCGACACGCTTGAACGCGCGCATCTCCCGCATACCCAGAAGAATGGCGGGGCGTTTGTCGAGGCGCAGTTCGGTAAATGCAGGAGCGTCAGCAAAGGCGATCAGCACGTTGCCGATCTGGAGCTTGCCCAGCTTCAGCAAGCGGGAGAGTCCGAAGTCTGCCGGCAGCACGTGTCCGGTCACGCTCGTCAGGCTGCCGACGCCCGCGTTGCGCTCACGCATGGCGCGTTGCAGCGCCCGGTTTCCGATCGTTCCCGAGGCACCCGTGTCCACAACCACATCCGTCTGCACGCCATCGATCACGGCGTTGGTCAGGATCAACCGGCCTGAGCGGCGGCGAGCCCGGACGACGATCTCGTATCCAGATGACCTGCCAAGCTCTTCAGGGCTGCCGATCGAGATGGTCTCCTTCGTGAAATCGAAGACCACCCGCTGATCCTGCAAGGCGTCGGTGCCGATGATGCCATCTGCTCCGATGTGCTGATGTTCGAGCAGGGGTACGGTCAGGTTCGCGACAACCTGCTTTCCGAATTCGATCTGGTCGACCCGCGCTGTGGCAGCGGTACCAATGCCGGCAACGCCTATGATGCGGACGGTTGGTCCGGGGGCGAGGGCGAGTCGAGTGGCCACGGAAGTGGAAACGACGGTGCGTTGAGAACCGGTGTCGATAAGGAAGCGATAGGGGCCCGCACCGTCCACAGCCACCGGAACGGTCATGCGCTCGGCGCGATCGGCCTGGCTCTGGATCAGGTCGGCTTCTTCCACGTCAGACAGCGCGGTGGCCTGCTGAGATCCCAGGATCAGCGGATCGGCAATCAGGAGGGCCAGAGCGGCCGCCATTCCCGGCATTGTTCCTGTCCCCTCACGCGCTCTGGATGGTCGGAGTCGCGTTCGAATGTGAGAGTACCACTGGCGCGAGTGCCTCGCCAGTTATTGCCGTCGTCGAGCTGAACTAGGCGGGACGCGGGCGCCAGCGCCTCCTGAGCGGCTCGAGCGCGTGGTTCGCCATCGAAACAAGGTCCTCGCGAGCAGGATGACGGAGCAGGAAGATCGCGATGAGCCAGGCTGCACCAGAGCCGCCCGCCGCAGCAACCAGCCCTGCGAAGCCAAGGCTCGCGGGCGTTTTCCAGATCGTAATGGCGAACACGGCTGGCAGCGCGGTCACCCCGGCAAGGCCCGCGCTGCGCAGATAGGTCCGGATCATGCTGGGCCAGCGAAATCCCACGATCCGCTGCATCCATGCGGCGTAGATGACGAACCAGCCGATTCCCCAGACTACCCGCGAGGCTGCTGCAGCTTCGAGGCCGATTGCGGCGCCCACGGCCAAAGTCCCCACGGCCAGAAACGTATCCGCAAGATTGAACCAAAGAAGCTGTCGAAGCCGCCCGGTCAGAATCGGAAGGTCCATGTGCAGCGGCAGGGCCACGAAACAGCACTCGGCCAGCGCGACCCACGCGAGCAATGGCGCCGCCTCTGCCCAGCCCTCTCCGTATAACAGCAGGATGACCGGCTCCGAAAGCACGGCAAGCAGCACCATCGCAGGCCACACGATAGCGCCATGTGCCCCCACGACGCGCTCGTAATACGGGCCGAGATCGTGCCCTTCGTCACGCAGGCGGGCGAAGGCAGGATAGTAGATTGTGCTCACCGCACCCGCGACAAGATTGTGGAGTTGCCCTGCCAGCGCCACCCCTCGGCTGAAAAGCCCGGCCGCCTCCATGCCGCGCATGCGGCCCACGATCAGGTCGGGCATGCGCAGGCTGATGCCGCCCGAAAGGTATAGCAGAGCGCTGCCGGAGCCGAAGCCTGCGATCTCCTTTAAGCGCGAGAGGCGCACATCGAGCGAAAAAGGCGTCGGCTGCCAGGCCTGCGCCATGAGTGCACGCGTTGCGGCCTGGGCGATCATTGCCCACGCAAGCGACTCGGCGGAGAAACCGAGCATGGCAAGGATGAGAGAGCATGCGCTGTTCGCCACAGCGGCCGCACCTTCGATGGTGAACGTCGCCCGGAAGTCCAGGCGCCGCGAGAGCACTGCGACCGGCACGATGCTCCATGGAGCCAGCACGTAAGAGGCGGCGATCAGTGCCAGGATGCCGAACAGTCGCGGCTCGCCATAAAACTGTGCGGCGGGCCATGCGAGCGCAAGGATGACTGCACCGATCACGAACGAGAACAGCACCGCAATCACCGTGCAGTGACGTATCGTATCGTCATCTGCCGTCGGGTGTCGGCCGATATAGCGGGTAAGCCCCAGGTCGCGGATGATCGCGACGATCATTGCCGCAGCCAACGCGACTGAGAACAAGCCGATTTCCTCGGGGCGCAGGAAGAACCGTGAAATGACGACAGATGTCGCGAATTGCAGGGCGAACACACAGTACTGGCTGCCCGCGGCCCAGAGTGCTGCCGAGCGAACGTCCCTCTGGCCGCGGCCGTGATCTTCCTCGCTCATCGATCAGCGCGCCGGAGCAGCAGCAAGAGTCATGGCCAGCCGCAGTGCGCGGGCAGGCTCTCCAAACCGCAGAAGGCGCAGCACAGTGCGCCACATTCCGTGCCGCCGTCCCCCATCGCGCAGATGCTGCACCAGCAGATCGAATCCTTGACCGCGCATGGCGGCGGCAGAGTAGATGAGGGCAAGTGCGACCTGTTCTCCTACTCGCCGGGAGATGCCCTCCTTACCGAACAGTGCGTCAAGCTCATCGATGGCGGGTAAGTGAGAGAGGCAGGCGGTCGGATCAGGCCGCCCCGCCTGCCGTTCCTGCCAGGCGAGCTGCGCCACGGCTGTGCCAATCTGCTGCTCGGTAGCATGACGCGTCGAAACCTGTCCGTCGTAGCGGCGGTACCGCA
>NZ_JBFNXR010000048.1:0-120312 GCF_040813635.1 Novosphingobium rhizovicinum
CGAGCCAAGCCTGTCGTGCCAGGCCGCGCCGGCCGCACGTCCGCCGTGTTCTCTCCCCTCCCGGCGTTACCCCGCATTCGCCAGCGGGCGATGCGGCATGCCCCGGTAAAGCAGAGCCCTCTCCCGCTGGCGGCGGGTAGAGGGCTCTGCCTTTCTTCAACGGTATTCGGAGGGCTCAGCCCATAGCTGCCAGACGCTTGGCCTCAGCCACGATCTCCGGCGGCTGCACGAGAAACGCATCCTCCAGCTTCTTGGCGAATGGCACCGAGCAGTAAGGCGCGCCGAGACGGCCGACGGGAGCCTTCAGCTTGCCGAACAAGGTTTCCTGCACGGTCGCCGCGATCTCCGCCCCCGGGCCGAAGTTGCGGCCTGCTTCATGCACTACCAACAAACGCCCCGTCTTCTCGGCCGAGGCAAGGACGGTCTCCTTGTCCCACGGCGAGATCGTGCGCAGGTTGATGACCTCCACCGAAACGCCCGCCTTGCCGAGTTCCTCCACCGCCTGCATCACGGAGAACATCATCTGGCCGTAAGAGACGATGGTCAGGTCGCTGCCTTCGGTGACGACCTGCGCCTTGCCAATGGGAATCGGGCCCTGATTTGCCGGAGTCTCCATCGGCACGAACAGTGTCTTGCCGCTCTCGATGATCATTACCGGGTCCGGGTCCTGGATCGCGGAGAGATAGAGGCCCTTGAAGTCTGCCGGAGTCCAGGGAATCACCACCTTGATGCCTGCGGTGTGGCAGAACCACGCCTCGTAGAAGTCGGCATGCTGTCCCGCTGTCTGGTTGCCCGCACCGGTCAGAGTGCGGATTACCATCGGCACCTGGCTCTGCCCGCCCGACATGAAGCGCAACTTGGCCGCATGGTTGACGATCATGTCCATCGCCACGGTCGTGAAGTTCATCAGCATGATCTCGGCGACCGGCTTGTAGCCAGCCATGGCCGCGCCGATGGCCGCGCCGATGATCGCCTGTTCTGCAATGGGAGTGGAGCGCACGCGCATGTCGCCGAATTTGGTCGAAAGGCCACGTGTGACCCCGATCACGCCGCCGCCTTCCCTATCCGCGACGTCCTCTCCAAGGACGATCACCTTGGGATCGGCTTCCATGGCCTCGACAAGCGCGGCGTTGATAGCCTGCATGCCGTTCATCTTCACCATCTCGGCGGTCGACTTTTCGAGTGTGTCGGTGCTCATGCCGGAATCTCCTCTGCGAATACGTCGCGGCGCAGTTCGTCGACGCTCGGGAATTCACAGGACTGGGCGAACTCGATTGCGTCCTTCACTTCGGCTTCGATGTCCGACTTCATCTGCTCCAGTTGCTCCTCGGTCGCGACTCCATCGTCGATGAGCTTCTGCCGGAAGCGCGGCATCGGATCGAATTCGCGCGCAGCGTCCTTCTCGCCCGGGTTCATGTACTTGTCGTCGTCGCCGAAGACGTGGCCGAAGAAGCGGAAGGTTTTGCATTCCAGCAAAGTCGGGCCCTCACCCGCGCGCGCCCGCTCAATGGCGGCATAGGCATGGGCGTAGACGTCCAGCGGATCGTTGCCGTCGACGGTGTAGCCAGGCATGCCATAGCCCACCGCGCGCTTGGAGATCTGATCCACAGCGGTGGCGTTCTCGTAGCGGGTGTGTTCCGCAAAGCCGTTGTTCTGGCACACGAAGATGACCGGCAGTTTCCACACACCAGCCAGGTTCAACGCTTCATGGAAGGCGCCGATGTTGCTGGCACCGTCGCCGAAATAGGCGACCGTAACCTGCTTCGTGCCATCAAGGAGTGCCGCCCACCCGAAGCCATTCGCAATCGGCATTGAGGAGCCGACGATGCCTGTCGTCACCATCACACCTGTTTCAGGATGCGTCAGGTGCATCGGCCCGCCCTTGCCCTTGCAGGTACCGTCGACCCGGCCCGAGATCTCGGCCCAGAGCGGACGCAGCGGCATATTCTTGGCGACCATGTCGTGAATGCCGCGATAGATCGTGCAGATCTTGTCGTCGTCGTTCAGCAGCACCGAGATAGAGGCTGGGATCGCCTCCTGACCGCGCGCCGAATAGTAAGGCGCGGTGATACGGCCCTGACGGATCTGGGCTCGTGTAAACTCGTCATTGCGCTCAATTCGCAGCATGCGACGGTATATGTCGAGTTGCGTCGCGGCATCCGGCGATGCCCGGTTTGTCAGGGTCTGGCTCATGGTCCCTCTCTCATTGCCTCCGTCTCGTGAACTGGGCTGAAGTCTCGGGCAGTAGTCTTACGGCCTGAGGACGCGAGGGCAAGGCGATGCGTACCCCGTCACAAGGCAAGCATCGCTCCGGCGCTTGCATAAGAGGATCGAGGGCTTTCAACTGGCCTTTGTTCTCAAGCTTTCTACGCTCTGCCTGATGGAGGCCGCTGACGCGCGCCTCCGCGGAATGGCGCTTTGAGGCCCAAGAGTGTTCAACTGGAGACGAGCGATGAGCCAGGCACCCTACAAGGTCACACCGATCTTTGACGAGACGACGCTTCCCGAGGCGATCCGCAACGAGCACCGGACAAAGGCAGGCACCTGGGGCCTGCTACGCGTGCTTGAAGGCGCAGTAACGCTCGTCTTCATCGACCCTGCGCGCGAGGTGGCGGTGAGCAAGGACAGGCCCGCCCCCATCCCACCCGAAGCCCCTCACTTCGTGAAAGTGGATGGCCCGATGAGGCTGCAAGTGGAGTTCTATCGCGAGCAGCCCTCGACGCAGTAGGCCTCCAAGCCTGACGCACGATCGCTTGGCGGCGCCAGCCTTGGGCCTGCACCAGGCCGAGGGGCGCCTCAGGTCGTTCCGGACGGATCTGAGGCAGCTTCCGAAGGCGCGGCCTGAGCGGCGCGGCTTGCCATATCCTTCTCAAGCTCGGCCGCCTTCGAGTTGATCGTCTTCTGGGCGCTTGCGTAGCGCTCCTCAAAGCTCGGCTCCTGCTTGCATGCGGACAGCGCCGGGAGGGCGACAAGCACGCAGACAGCAAGGCGACAGATCCGCTTGGCCATCAGTAGTTCTTCTTCAGACGCACGTTGAGGCTATTCACTCCCGAGCCGCCAGCCTGGCTCAACACCGAGAGCCAAGGGGTCAGGCTGACTTCCAGCTGCGTGGCGGTAAAGCCCCGGGCGTCCGTGATCAGTTCAACGTAGATGTCGTCAGTCAGGTACTGTCCTGCGGCCAGCGAAGTGCCTCGGCCGTTCGTCTCGTCAGGCCCGAGGATACGCAGCCGATCGATGCCGGTGGCAGAGCGCAAGGTACCTAAGGGATTCAAGCCACCACCTGAGCCGCGCAGAGAGTTCAGCGAAGAGGCGAGTTGCACTGCCTGGATCGTTGAAAGGTTCGCGATGGAGCTGCCGAACAGGATGCGAGCCATGATCTCATCCTGCGGCAGGGACGGAGTCGAGGTAAAGGTGATCTCCGGGTCCATCGCCCGTCCGCCCACGTTCACGTTGACCGTGACGTCCTCGACCTCCTCGGTCGCCACTACGCGAATAGTGGGATTGATGGTGTTGCCGCCGTTGAACGCGATGAGGCCTTGAGTCAGCTCGAATGAGCGCCCAGCGAAGCCCAGCGTACCGCGAATGAGTTCCACCTGGCCCGCGAGCCGAGGCTCCGAGCTGGTCCCGCTGATCGCGAGATCCGCTCGCCATTCGGACTCCAGTCCCATGCCGGACACATACAATTGCTCGGGCGCGACAAGCTCAAGGTCGAGCCTGATGGAAGAGAAAGGGCTGCCAGAGGGTTGCGCAGGCTCGTCGCCAGTGATGCGCTGCGGACCGCGCGGCGGCTTGAACCGAACGCCGGTCAGCCTGGGCACCTCGGCAGCACCCTCACGGATAATCCGGTAGCGCGTCTCTGGCAGGCGAAGCTGGCCTGCGAGCAGAGGCGCCTCCCCTGCAGTTTTCGTCAATCGTAAGCTACCGGTGGCGCTGGCAGAAAGGCCTTCGCTGCGGGCGAGGCGAGCATCCCTCAACTCGACAGCAATATCCATAGGGTACCCGGCTTCGGCTGCGAGGCTTACCCGGCCGCTGGCGGTGATCGAACCGTCTCCTGCGCGTGCCGTCAGGTTCTCGATCTGTAAGCTGTTGCCGGTGAAGCGCCCCGCCAGATTCATCCGCGTCAGCTTGGTGCCATATGTCAGGTTCTCGTACGTGAGGTTCTGCCCTCGCACCACGCCATTCAGGCAAGGATCCTGCACGCGACACGTAAAGTCTGCCGCCAGGCCGATCGGTCCCGAAAGACGCTGATCGGTGAGTCCGGCAAAGGAAAACAGTGTATCGGCGGGGCCGTTATAGCGGATGCCACCACCCAACGGCGCGCTCAGCAACCGTTCAGTCCAGGAGCCAGCACTCGGCCCGAGAGGCCGCAAGGAAGCGACGACCCGTCCGATCACCGTCCCACGGCGACGCATCACCGCACGCGCTTCTCCGCCGTCCGGAAGCAGCTTCCCGACAAAATTGATGTCGATAGGCTGGCTGACCGAAGCGGCCGTGGTGCGCGTGAAGTTGTCGAGGTGCAGGCGCGCATCGGCGCGGGGAAATGCGTCGGAACTCGCCTGAGCGAAATCCAGGCTGCCGCTCGCGCTGCCGCCGATGCCGAAGCCGGGAACGAAAGCATTGATGAGCGCCAAGTCTACGTCCTCGAGCCGGCTCTGCAACTTCATGCCCTCGCCGTAGCTCCCAGCCAGCTTCACATTGCCGCCGCCGAAATTGATCTGGGTGGGCAGAAGTTCGTAAGCGCCGTTCTTGGGAACGATCCGGGCCGGCGTCACTGTGCGAACATCGATCCCGCGCACGCGACCGGCCAACGCGACCCGCCAGAGTTCCGGCTGCAAGTCAGCGTTGGCGCTCAGACGGAAGGGGACGCCGCTTGTCCCTTCCACAAGGGCTTTCGCCTGTCCGCGCCCATTCTGGTAGTCGACGAGCACCCGGGCCGCCGCGATGTTGAAGCCGCCTACCCGCGTTCCGGCCAATTGCGCATCAGCGATAATCAGCGGCTGGTCGTAAAGGATCGCCTTGCCATCAATGATCGCCGATCCGATCGCGAGATCGGCCGGACCGGCAAAAACCGTGTTGCGTGCCCGAAGATTGAACACGACCTCCTGGTACTTGCCTTCAGCGTCGAGCCTGAGCAAACCGCCCAGTCCGTTGCCACTCGCAACAAGCTTGCCCGTGAACGGTCCGGCGGGTGTCTGGACGATCCTGCCTGTCAGATCGACGCCCGAGAGATTTGCGCGGTTCACCTGGATGGCCAGCGCACCGCCCGTCTCAAGTATGACGTCGGCGGTGAGCGGACCATAATCCGTGTCGCTCGTGAGATTCAGGCGATACCCCCCCCTGACGCCGTCAATGCGTGCATCAACATTGGCGAGACCGAGGCCGAGATCCGGACGCTCCGCAGTGATGCGCGCATTCGGATCTGCAATCGTTCCTGCGACCCGTACTCCAATCCGTCCATACCGATCCGAGGTCCCCTGCGCATTGAGGACGATCCGGCCGTCGGGAGAATAGGCGCCACTGCCGCCGACGATCCGCAGGTCCGGCGCCTCCAGCCGCAAGCCGGAGAAGCGAACAACACCGTCCGAACCATAGTTCACGCGCGATGAAGCCACGAAGTTGCCGCCCAGATAGGTCTGAAGAGTCTCGTTCAGTAACCGGGTCGAGCGCGCCCGGACCGTTCCCTGGAGGGCATAGCCACTTGCCTGCGCCTTCAGATCCATGTCGGTCTGGATGTTGAAGATGCCGACGCTTTCGAGGCGGTAGTTGTCGATCCGCCCGTCGATTGCGCCGGTATACAGGCCCTCGCTCATGTCCGCGAGGAGAATGACGTTGGCGTCGATCCGGTCTGAACGGAGCCGCATATTGTCCGAGAGAATACGCGGGCCGTCGATCGCCACATCGCCATTCAAGCGAACGTCGGTGAGGGTTCCGCCTGCCACCGTGTCGAGCCCGGTGATCCGTTGCACCCGGGCGTTCACCGGGATGAGGATGCGATCCGCATCCACGCGCGCGGCACCTGTAGCGCTAAAGCCCACCAGTCCGATATCGTCCATCACCAGACGCGCAGCATTCAACGCGTATTGGACTTTCGGCGTCGCAAAAGCGCCGTCGAGGGTGAGAAGCGCACGCACCCCCGCGCCGCGCAGGTTTTCCGCCAGTGCCGCGGGCTTGTGCAGGACGAAAGCGAGCTTCAGATCCTCGAAGCTGTTGTCCGACAGGTCGACAATGCCATCCGGCGTCAGCGTGAACGCATCGCTGTATATGCGGCCGGAGAGTTTTGCCCGTCGCTCATTGAAAGCCGCCGTAACGTCCAGGTTCGTGACGGGTCCAAGCAAGCTCGCAGTGGGACCGCTCACCAGCCGAGCGATCCGCGTCGGGCCGCGCAGCGTGAACGTACCATCGCGTGCAGCGATGCCGATGCGAGCAAGTTCACTGCCGCCGAGATTGGCTGCCAGCTTTCCGTTCCAGCTTGCCCAGTCGCCCCTGCCCTTCACCTGCAGCGCGAGCGGTTGCTGGAGCCCGGCGAGCGTTGCAATCACGCCACCGGCGGGCGCATTGACATCAAGGTCGATGGCCAGCCGGTTCTGTTCCGGAACAGCATCAAGCTTGATCCGGAAGCGATCGCCGCCGGCAACACCTTGTGCCGCAACAGTGCCGCCTCGCGCGTTGATCTGAGCGCGCCCGTCGGAGATGTGCGCCTGCGCCTCAATGGAGGCGATCCGCCGCGCTCCCGTCACCGGCTCGGCAATCACGAACCGATCAACTTTCAGCCTGCCTATGTCGATGTCGATGTCGGGGAGCAAAGGCTCGTTGGGGTCGGGCGGCGGAGTTTCGCGGAACTGCGGTGTCCGCCGCAGGATCATGCGCTCAGCTGTGGCCGAGCGGACATCGACATGATTGTTGAGGTACTCGAAGGGACGCCAATCGATCACAACTCGAGGAGCAAAGAGGAACTCACCCTTGGGATCCCTCACGGAAAGATGGTGCAGGACCATCTCGCCGTAGAGATTGCCTTCGATACGTCCCACCTGGATCTTCATGCCGTTCTCGAACTCGAGTGCGGCAATCTGGTCTGCGACGAAGCGGCGGCCAGGACCGGTGTTAAGGCCCAGAACAATTGCGGCCACCAACACCACCAGGCCGATCACGGCCGCAGCGATGGTCTTCGCGATGCGAGGGCCCCAGCCACGGCGGCGGCGCTCGACGACCTCCACTTCGGCCGACTGCCCTTCGTCGGCTGCCGAGGATGTGGTGTTTGTGGGATCGGCCATCAGAATGCCTGCCCGATCGAGACGTAAACGTTGATCCGTGACTCACCCGGACGGCGGTCGAGCGGGGTGGCGACGTCGACGCGGAGCGGTCCGAAGTTGGTGTAGAAGCGCCCGCCGATACCCACACCGTAACGAAGGTCGGAAAACTTGGGCGTCGTGGACTCATACGATTGCCCGACGTCGAGGAAGGCGACGACGCCGTAGTTGCCAAAGCGATAGCGGCCTTCGATCGAACCCTCGTTCAGACTTCGCCCGCCGATCGGATCGCCATTGGGATCGAGCGGCCCCAGCTTTTGAAAGCCAAACCCGCGAACAGACCCGCCTCCGCCAGAATAGAAACGGCGGGACGGGGCAATCTCTGATCGCTCCGCTCCCTGGATTGTGCCGACGCGGGCTCGCCCAGCGAGGACAAAATCGTCGCTCACCGGAAAATATGCGGAGGCATCAAGGCGCGCCCTCACGTAGGGCGTGAAGTCACCCTGCAGCGAACCTTCGGGCTGCACCAGGCCGGTTACGCGAAACCCTCTGGTGGGGTTCAACAGATCATCCGATGTATCGTAGCCCAGCTGACCGTTCAGTGCCGCGATGTAGAACGTGCGCCGACGACGCTCTCCGACGCTAAAATCGTACTCGCGCTCTGCCGTGCCAAGCAACTCTACGCCGTAGGCGTAAGTGATCCTCTTCTGCCAGATCTGGGTCGAGTCATAGCTGACACGAGCGGCAACACGCCCAGTCAAAGCATTGTAAGCGTCGTAGTCGGTTCGCAGCCCTTCCGCGAGCAATTCGAAGGTGCGGTCCCGCCTCCCGGCGTTGGCGCGGCGGAACGTCACGCCGGCACCCTGCTCCTGTGTGCCCGCCACGCCATGGACGATGAGAGCACCTTCAGGCGGGAACATGTTACGATGGGTCCAAGTCGCCTCGAGAGTGAAACCCTGCCCTGCTGCGTAGCCCGCGCTGCCGGCAATCGTGCGCGGCGGCCCGGCGTCCTGCTTTACGAGCATCGTCACGTACTCAGTGCCCTCCGGAGCGGCTTCCCCCGTGGGCTGCGGCTCAGCAGAGACGGTGGAGAAGAGGCCCGTCGCCACCAAAGCCTTGCGCAGGTCGTCCACCTTGCGGCTGTCATACAGCTCGCCGCGCTCGAAGCGCGCCAGCGTCTCCACATGCTCAACGCCGAAGGCCAGATCGCCTTCCGTTTCGAAGCCACCGAAACGCGCTCGGGGCCCGACCTTGACCGGCAAGGTGTAGACGCCCTCCCCGGTTGTCTGATCCAGCAGAATATCCCGCTCGCGGATTTCGGCGAATGGATAGCCATTTTGCGGCAGAGTCAACGCGACCTGCGCCTCCGCGCCCTGAACTCGCTCAGCAACAATGGGATCGCCAACTTGAAGCGCCAGATTGTCAGAGATCAAGCCGGGCGGAACCGTGGGCTCTGCCTCAACATTGATCTCCGCGAACGTGAACCGCTTGCCCGGCGTGACGTCGATGACAGCTGTCATCGGCAGTGCCCCCTCGCCCTCAGATCGGTCCAGCCGCGTACGAACCTGCGGATTGTACCAGCCTTCCGAGGCGAGGATCGTCTTCACCAGATCGCTGTCCTCGGTAAGCCGAGCCGATAGCATGGCGGTGTTCGCCGCCTCGCCATCAGCCTTCTCCAACGCGGACAAATCCTCGAACATGTCCGCCAGGTTCGCGTCGGTCTGATCGTCGGCCGCAGCCAAGCCATTGACCTCTACCACATAGGTCACCCGGCTGTCGGCTTCGTCGGCCTCCTCCTGTTCTGCAAACTGGACAGGCGAGACCTCGAATTGCTCAAGCGGTGGCAGCGGCGCAGCCAGCTCGGCATCGCGGACCGGAGCATCGCCGATCTCCTCGACTGAATCTTGGTCCGCCAGCGCCGGGGCTCCGGCAGGAAGCGCCTCTCCCTCAGCTGCAGGGGAATTGGCTTGCTCGGCAAGGCGCCGCTCAAAAACTTCTATGGACTCCAGCGGCTCCATAAGCTCCGGGTCATCCTCGGCGCTCAATTCCGGCACGGCGCTGTTGAACTCCTCAGCCGTTATGATCGGCTCCACTTCGGGGAGCGGCGCATCCGGCGGGGGAGGAGGCACTGGCACCGCGCCTGCCCTAAGCGCCTCGTCCGAAACCCCGCCTGCCTCAGCGCCTTCGCCAGGCAGCGACTGCTGAACCACGTCGTCGCCTTGCGTCTGCGCGCGCGCGGGAGCGCTCAACAGCGCGAGCCCCACTGTGACCGTCGCTGCGCCGGCCAGCCAAAACCCCGAACGCTGCAGTGTGGAACCTTGGCGGCTTCTGGCGATTAGCTCTGGCATGCCGTGTGGTATGCAACACCCCCCATCCGAAGCGAGCTACATCTCGCCATCCAGGTTCCGTAATCGTCTGTGCAGGATCATAGTTCCCGTAAGCAAGGAGGATTTTGCGTGACCGAGACTGCGGACCAGAAACCGGTCGATCCCGGCACCACCGCTGCGTCGCCATGGTCCATGCCGCGCAGGGCATGGATTCAGGTGCTGAAGCGTGTCTATGTGATGATTGGCTTCCATGAGCTTGCGCTGCTGGCTGCCGGCCTCGCGTTCTATGTATTCCTCGCCATCACACCTTTAATCGCCGCCACCGTCATGATCTATGGCCTGGTTGGCGACCCTGAGCGCGTGCGGCAGCAGATGGATGCGATAGTGGACGTCGTTCCCGCTGAAGCGGCCCGCCTGATCCAGGATCAGCTTCTGCAAATCGTCACCACCAGTACCGGCGTAACGGGATTTGCACTGATCATAGCGCTTTTCTTTGCGATCTTTGGCGGCATGCGCGCTGCAAGCGGAATGATCAGCGCCCTTAACATCATCAACGAGGAGCATGAGACCCGCTCGTTTATCAGCCTGACTCTGCGCGCAGCAGGACTGACTGTGGCGGCAGTATTCATCGCTCTGACCGGTGTACTTTCCGGCGGTGTATTCGCGTGGCTGCAAACACAGACGTCGGTGTTCCTCGGCGGAGCGACCGCGACGCTGATAAAAAGTCTGACGTGGGTGGCCGCTATCGCCCTTGGAACGGCAGGTTTTGCACTGATCATGCGCTACGGGCCCGATCGCCGGCCCGCAAAGTGGCGTTGGCTCACACCCGGCTCTTTGCTGGCTACGGTGCTGTGGATCGCCGTATCGTTCGGCTTCTCTCTGTATGTTGCTTATATCAGCGACTACAACGCCACTTATGGCTCCCTCTCGGCCATCGTCGTTTTCCTGATGTGGCTGTTTCTGTCAGCCTATGGCATACTCCTGGGCGCCCTGCTCAACGCGGAGATTGAACGGCAGACCTACTGCGATACGACCGCAGGGCCGTCCATGCCGCCAGGGCAAAGGGGCGCAGTTCTGGCCGACGTCATCGATGACCACGTTCCGTCCCAACAGGCGCTCGAAAAGCGCAAACAGCGCCACGCCGCCAAAGCCCGCAGCAAGGCTGATGAAGCGCCGGAGCCAGCCTGAGCGTTCGGTTCCTCCGCGCGGCAAGCGACACCCCTAGGCGAGCTTTGAAAGAGTGATGCTGCTTGGCCAAGAAGAGAGGCGGGCGCCGCATCGCCGCTGCGATGACACCGAAGACTGGTTGATGCCCGAGCGCAGGGCGGCATAGCTGCAAAGTCGGAGGGGCTCTGCGCCCGGACAATGAAAGGATCAGGATCATGAGCGACGTTCTGGGTTATGCAGGTAAGCGCGTCATCGTCAGCGGCTGCTTCTCGGGCATGGGGCAAGCCACGGCCAAGCTTCTTCTGGATCTGGGAGCGGAAGTGCACGGTTTTGATTACAAAGACGTGGACCTGCCCCTGGCTTCGTTCAATAAAGTTGACCTGCGCGACCCGGCGTCGATTGAGGCTGGCGTAGCCGCGGTTGGCGGCAAGGTCGACGCGCTCTTCAATTGCGCCGGCCTTCCCGGCGGCGGTGGCTTTCCTCCGATCGACACAATGAAGGTCAACTTCCTCGGCACCCGACACCTCACTGAGCAGGTCGTACCGCTCATGGGCAACAAGGGGGCAATCGTCTCAATCGCATCGACGGGTGGTCTGGGCTGGAGCCGCCGCATCCCGGTTCACATGCAGCTTCTGCAAACGCAGGGCTTTCAGGCGGGGCTCGACTGGTGCGAAGCCAATGCGGATCAGGTTGCGGAAGGCTATGCCTTCTCCAAGGAGGCCGTGATCGTCTGGACGCAGTTCATGGGTGCGCAACTTATCAAGAAGGGCATCCGCATCAACTGCTCCCTCCCCTCACCCACGCAGACGCCTATGATGGCAACGTTCCATGCCACCTCCGGGAAGGAAGTGGTCGACGCTGCAGCAGAGCCGCTTGGCCGCTACACGACGGCTGAGGAGCAGGCCGGACCGCTGGTGCTGATCAACTCCGATCTGGCCAGCGTGGTCAACGGCATCGTGCTGCCTGTAGATGGCGGCTTCATGGGCGGACTAGCCACCGGGCAGGTCGACATCTCGAAGATGATGAGCGCCGGCAAGAAGGAAGGCTAGACGCGACCACTCGCCGCTATCGCGCGTTTCTGACTACATCAGAACAGGTCTGTCGGGGAGAGCTCGGCAGACCTGTTTTCGCTGCAGGAACTCACATCCACACACCACCCTTGCCTGCAATGTGAATGCCACCTAAAGCGAGCACATCAAAATGTGATGTGAGCGCAAGAATGGCTACCGACCTAATCGAAAAAGTCCGCAAGCTTGTAGCGGAAGGCTCGATGAGCCGCTCCGGACTCGCCCGCGCTGCGGGGCTTCACGCCAACACCTTGCGTGACTGCACCGAGCCGGACTGGAATCCCACTGCGGAAACGCTGAACAAGTTGGAACGGGTTCTCCTGTCCAACGAGGACAGGCAAGTGCTCGTCCCAATCGAGGAAATCATCGACGAGGCCCGCAATGGCCGGATGTTTATCCTGGTTGATGACGAGGATCGCGAGAATGAAGGCGATCTGGTAATTCCTGCGCAGATGGCCACTCCCTCAGCCGTCAACTTCATGGCCACGCATGGTCGCGGACTCATCTGCCTTTCGCTGACGTCGGCTCGCTGCGAACAGCTGGGTCTTGAAGCGATGAGCCCCAAGAATGGGACGCGGCATGAGACAGCATTCACTGTCTCCATCGAGGCACGCGAAGGGGTAACGACGGGCATCTCTGCCGCCGATCGCGCCCGCACGATCAGCGTCGCAATCGATGGCACCAAGTCACGCGATGACATTGTTACGCCGGGCCACGTTTTCCCTCTGCGCGCCCGCGACGGCGGTGTCCTCGTGCGAGCCGGCCACACGGAAGCGGCGGTCGACATTTCTCGGCTGGCTGGTCTCAATCCTTCCGGCGTCATCTGCGAGATCATGCGCGATGACGGCACTATGGCCCGGATGGACGACCTGGTCACATTCGCCCGTATGCATGATCTGAAGATCGGAACTATCCGGGACCTGATTGCTTACAGGCGCCGCCACGACCGGATGGTCGAGAAGAAGGCCGACCTCACCTTCCAAAGCCGCTTTGGCGGACAGTGGACAGCGCGCACCTACTTCAACAAGGCCACCGGCGAAGAGACCATGGCTTTGGTCAAAGGCCGGATCGATCCAGAGCAGCCCACGCTGGTGCGAATGCACACGCTTTCGATTTTCGCCGACATCCTGGGTGAGCACCAAGGGCCGCGAAGCGACCTCCTGCACCGTTCCATGGAACTCATCGGAGAAGCGGGAACCGGTGTGATTGTGCTGATCAACCGCCCGATGTGGAGCCTCATGTCACGTTCGATCGACATCAAGCAGCGCGTGCGGGCCGGTGAACAACCGGACTTGGGCGAACTGCGGGATTATGGTGTAGGCGCGCAGATCCTTGCAGAGTTGGGCGTGCATGACATGATTCTGTTGACCAACACGCACCACTCGCTTGTGGCACTGGAAGGATATGGCCTCAACATCGTTGGCGAGAAGCCGATCGATGCAGGAGACGAACATAATGGCTAAGTTCCTCATCGTCGAAGCTCGGTTCTACGATCATCTGAACGACATGCTGATTGCCGGCGCCCGGGCTACGCTCAAGGCGGCAGGTCACAAGAGCGAGACGATTACGGTGCCCGGCGCACTTGAAATCCCGGGTGCTATCGCGCTTGCCGAAGCGACGGGCGACTACGACGGCTTCGTTGCGATCGGCGTCGTCATTCGCGGTGAGACCTACCACTTCGAGATCGTTGCAGGTGAGAGCGCACGCGGCATCCTGGCCATGACGATGGACGGGGTTGCCATCGGCAACGGCATCCTTACCGTGGAAAACGAGGCTCAAGCGCTGGTGCGTGCGGACCCCGAGCAGAAGAACAAGGGCGGAGAGGCAGCGCAGGCTGCGATCGCGCTGCTGGAACTGAAGGAAAGATTTGGTGGATAGCAACGATCCGGTCGATCACCCCTGTCTTAGCGGAATCCGTCTCGTGTTGGGCGGCAACGTTTTCGGTTGGACGATTGACCGTGATCGTAGCTTCGCCGTGCTCGACGCCTTCTACGAGGCCGGCGGTCGCATGATCGACACCGCAGAAGGGTATTCCGCCTGGGTACCCGGCCATGAGGGCGGAGAATCAGAGGCCGTGATCGGAGCCTGGCTTGAGAGCCGCGGAGTCCGCTCCGAGATGCGCATCGGAACGAAGACCGGCATGGGCGGCCCACCCGGCGCGCTCAAGCCGGAGGCCGTGGCGAGCGCCTTACGCGGCTCTCTTGAGAGACTGCGTACTGACTACGTCGATCTCTACTACATCCATAGAGACGATCAGGTGACGCCTCTTGATGAGGTTGTCTCTGCCTTCAATGCGCCGCTTCAAGCGGGCAAGATCCGCGAACTAGGCGTCTCCAACTACGCACCCGCTCGCCTGACCGACTTGAATGCAACCGCAGACCGGATGCAGCTTCGGCCGTTCACCGCCGCCCAGCCCTTGTGCAACCTCGTCGCGAGGCAAAGCTACGAGGGCGCACTGCAAGATCTCTGCGTAAGTCAGGGCGTTGCTGTCATGCCCTATTACGGCCTTGCTGCAGGCTTCCTCACGGGCAAGTACAACAGCGCTGCCGACTGGAAAGGAAGCCCTCGCGCCTCCTCACTCGATGAAGCCTCAGCGAACGGCGGCTGGAGCATACTGGAGAGACTGCGCGCGCTTTCCCAGGATGTGGGCGCCTCCCCTTCCCAGATCGCACTCGCATGGCTTAACGCACAGCCTGGCATCGCAGCACCGCTGGCAAGCGCCACAAGCGTGACGCAGGTCGAGGAACTCGCACGTGCTGCCACTTTGGAACTGGATGCCGAGCAACTCAGACGGTTAGGCTAAACAAAGCGTTGTGCCCCAAGTCGCGTTTGCCGGTGCAGCGGATACACTTTCTTTAATATCTCTGTCGCACACTGCTTGAAAACAGTACACGGAGAAGATCGTTCCACTCAGTGAGTGGGAAAGGCATACCAGGCTTCGGCCGATCGAGTAAGATCGGTTTCGGTTCTTAAATCACGTATAAATGTCTCCGGATAAATCCGGGTCGCAAAACAAAAACACGGTTCACATCAGTGGATGGCCGCAGTAGCCCTGCTCTGCGTCATGGAGACTTACGAAGTGGCTAGTCATTCGCACATTGAAAAACTGGATCAGTCGCTGAAGTCCTGCCTCGATGAGCTGGACCAACTCGACGCCGCCGTCGCCGCAGCACATCTGGAGGCGGCACTCCATGCCTTTCGCCGACAATTCGCTGTGAAGGCCGAACCCTTCAAAGCGGAGTAACCTCGCCAAGACGCCTGGTACTGCATCGGCCTATAGTTACTCCAGAGCGGACCAGCTCTCAGCCTGCGCAAACCAGTTCTGTTCGCAACAGGCGTTTCGCAGGAGGGGCACTAAGACGAGGCGTTTTACTCATGCATGTGGATCCAAGCCGCAGTTTCACGGCTGCGAACGGAGCGGTGTGCGCATGGCAGTAGCGGAACATGTCATGCGCAATCGAGCCAAGGCGATGCGCCTGATCGGTATAGCAAACGATCTGCTCGCCATGGCTCGCGAATTGGAAATGACGACGCACGCGGACCCAAGCGGCACCTTCTCTCGAACGGATGGTAGTTCTGCACCCCAGCCTGGCAACCATGACCATCCTATCTGGGTCGAGCTCGCCCGGCAGACTTACGATGACCGCCGCAGGCGCAGCAAGATCTTCCAGACGGACGAGCTATTCGGCGAGCCGGCGTGGGACATACTTCTCGACCTCTTCATCGCGGCGAAGGAGCGACGCCGCGTGTCAGTGACCAGTGCCTGCATCGGTTCCGCTGTACCATCGACGACCGCCCTACGATGGATCTCTATCCTCGAGCGCGAGGGTTTGCTGACTCGTGAGGCGGATCCGGGCGACGCGAGGCGGGTCTACGTCCGCCTAAGCCCCAAGGGCTACGAGGCCATGCTGGAGTACTTCTCTGCCTCCAGCCGTTCCGTTGTGCTGCTGGATGATTGCGCGCCCGAAGCGGCGCGACGCCGCTGAGCAGGCTTTGCCACCAGCCTCAGTCGGTTGATCGCTAAAAGGACTGGCCGCGACGCCAGGGGACCCGCAGCCTTGCGGTAAGCGCCGCACGCTTGTAGAGCACGCGCCAACTCCCCTCTCCTGCCAAGTTCCCAGAGGATCCTCGATGGCCGCCCAGTACGCCTATGTCATGAAGGGCATGACGAAGACCTTCCCCGGTGCACAAAAGCCGGTGCTCTCCGATATTAGCCTGCAGTTCTATCAGGGTGCCAAGATCGGCATCGTGGGCCCGAACGGCGCCGGCAAGTCCACCCTCATGAAGATCATGGCGGGTATCGACCGAGACTACACGGGCGAAGCTTGGCCCGGAGAGAATATCACCGTTGGCTATCTTCCTCAGGAACCGGAACTCGACCAGAGCAAGACGGTCCTCGAGAACGTGAAGGATGGCGCCCGCGAAGTGGCCGACATGGTCGACCGCTTCAATGCGATTTCCGCCGAAATGGGCGATCCGAAAGATGATACCGACTTCGACGCGCTCATGGAGGAAATGGGTACGCTCCAGGAGAAGATCGACGCGGTTGACGGCTGGACGCTGGACAACCAGCTTGAGATCGCAATGGAGGCTCTCCGCTGCCCTCCGCCAGATTGGTCCGTCGCCAGCCTTTCAGGGGGTGAAAAGCGCCGGATCGCCCTTACTCGCCTGCTGATCCAGAAGCCTTCCATCCTCCTGCTGGACGAGCCGACCAACCACCTCGACGCCGAAAGTGTCGAATGGCTGGAGAACCATTTGAAGGAATATGCGGGCGCGGTGCTGATGATCACCCACGACCGTTACTTTCTGGACAATGTTGTGGGCTGGATCCTTGAGCTCGATCGCGGGAAATACTTCCCGTATGAAGGCAACTACTCAACCTACCTGGAGAAGAAGGCCAAGCGCCTCGAACAGGAAGAACGCGAAGAGTCGGGCCGCCAGAAGGCGCTCCGAGAAGAGCTTGCGTGGATTCGGCAGACGCCAGCCGCACGCCAGACAAAGAGCAAGGCGCGCATCCGCAAGTTCGAGCAGCTTCAGGAAGCACAGAGCGACCGGCGGCCCGGAAAGGCGCAGATCGTCATCCAGGTACCTGAGCGCCTCGGCGGGAAGGTGATCGAGGCAAAGAATATCTCAAAGGCCTACGGAGACAAGCTGCTCTTCGAGGACCTTTCGTTCCTGCTGCCGCCGGGTGGCATTGTCGGTGTCATCGGACCGAACGGCGCTGGTAAGTCGACTCTGTTCAAGATCCTCACCGGAAAGGAGCAACCGGACTCGGGCGAGATTTCGATCGGCGAGACCGTGCATCTGGGTTACGTCGACCAGAGCCGCGATCATCTCGATCCAAAGAAGAACGTCTGGGAAGAAATTTCGGACGGACTCGATTACATGAAGGTCAACGGCCACGACATGTCGACCCGGGCCTATGTCGGCGCCTTCAACTTCAAGGGCGCGGATCAGCAGAAAAACGTCGGCAAGCTCTCCGGCGGTGAGCGGAACCGCGTGCACTTGGCAAAGATGCTGAAAGAGGGCGGCAACGTTCTGCTCCTCGACGAGCCGACCAACGACCTCGACGTCGAAACACTTGGCGCGCTAGAGGATGCCATCGAGAACTTTGCAGGGTGCGCCGTGGTGATCAGCCACGACCGTTTCTTCCTCGATCGTCTTGCCACACACATTCTGGCGTTCGAAGGCAATAGCCATGTCGAATGGTTTGAGGGCAACTTCGAAGCATATGAAGAAGACAAACGCCGTAGGCTGGGCGATGCAGCTGATCGTCCTACGGCATTGGCATACAAGAAACTGACGAGATAACATCGCCTGCGTGACATCGGTCTGCCGTTCATCTGTCATTGAAATCAGATGAACGGAAGACCGCGCTGCAGTTCAGTGCTCCGACAGCGGAACTGCGCTAAGACCTGTCAATGGACAGGCCGCGATCGCCGTGCGACCCGTCCCTTCGGAGAATGGGACAGATGGCAAAGAATGGAGCAGGTGGCGGACTCTTGAGGCACTCAGCCAGCTTAGGCGCGTTAGCTCTCGCTGCGATGGCGATGAGCTTGCCTGGCTTGGCGTCGGCGCAAGACCAATCGCGGGCCCTCAGGGAAGCTCGTGAAGCGGCCTATGAACGTAACGAGCGCATGCGTGCGCCGGATACGCGATCACAGCGCCCTTCCTCGCAAGCAGATAGACACAACAGCACGACAGCTGGTTCTCGACAACGTGACCGAGGGGAGTGGCGGCGTGGTGACGTTTCTGGTCGTCCGGATGCTCGTCCACAGAGTGAGTGGCGTGAGCGATACCAAGCTCGCGAAGGGACACGCTCATCAAGAGAGGAGCGCCAGGACCGGAGTGGCACGCGGTGGTCAGATCGCGAAGACGGTAGATCGCGTGAGCGCTGGCGCACCCAGAGCGACGGATATGACGCCCGGCAGGACAGGCGCAACCGCCCCCAAGCGAACACCTGGGGCAGGCATGATCAAACGTGGCGCTCCGCGTCACGGGACAGGCGCGACTGGGATCGGGGGTGGCGCAGCAACTCTCGGTACGACTGGTCAGGTTACCGCACGCGCAATCGCAGTGTCTTCCATGCCGGCCGCTACTATGCACCACATGCGAGTTACCGTTATCGCCGCATTGGCGTAGGGTTTACCCTGGGGGCCTTCTTCTATGGGCAGCGGTACTGGATATCCGATCCTTGGTCCTATCGCCTTCCAGATGTCTATGGCCCCTATCGCTGGGTCCGCTACTATGACGATGTGCTGCTAGTGGACATTTATTCAGGCCGGGTGGTCGACGTCGTGCATGACTTCTTCTGGTAACACTCTCACCCTACAACGCTGATCGGAACCCCCGCGCGCCCCTTCGCGGGGGTTCTGCTATTCGTCGCGAGCAGAGACGGCGCCCTAGGCTCGCGTAAAGGCCGCTGCCTTGCGTAGTAGCTGGTAGGCCTCGACGACCTGCCGCAGCTTCCCTTCCCTCGAACGATCTCCCCCATTGTGGTCGGGATGAAGCTGGCGCACCAACGCGGTGTAACGACGGCGCAGAGTGGCCCGGTCTGCATCGCCTTCAAGGCCCAATGTGGCCATCGCCCGCTGTTCTGACGGTGAGAAACGGCCGACGCTTCCCGCATGTTGCCGGCGCTCTCGCACATGCGCCCTTGCACGGGCATTGATCGCCTCGAGGGGATCAGAGAAGTCCGCCCAGCGGGGCACATCATCGACACCGGCATCGGGCCGGAAGGGGCGCCTCGAGGAAGCCCATCCATGAAGCGGCGATTGGGCTTCGAAGATCTCTTCCGAACTCATGCCTTCGAAGTAATCGTACCTGGCGTTAAACTGCCGCACATGTTCGAGGCAGAACCAGCGAAAATCGCCCGGTCCATCAAAGCTGGGCGCGCGAGGGCCAGGCGCACGAAACTCGCCACCCTCGTCGCATCCAGGCCACCCGCACAAACGTCCCGTCGACTCGAACCTACCGTGAAATCTCTGTTTGCTCACCGGCTTTCAGATGGGTGACAGATGCCCTAAATGGAAGACATGAACGGACCGATAGCCCAAGAACTGCGACAGCGTCTCACAGACGCCTTTGCCCCGACACAGCTCGAGATCATCAATGACACGGCTCAGCATCATGGGCACGCCGGAGATGACGGTAGCGGCGAGTCCCACTTCACAGTGGTAATCGAAAGCGCTGCCTTCGCAGGCATTTCCCGGCTCCAGCGGCAGAGAATGGTCAACGCTGCTCTGGGTGATCTGCCTGGACAGCGGGTTCATGCGCTGGCCATCCGCGCCCGCGCACCTGGCGAAGGCTAAAGCGGTTCTCAACGCAAAGTTCTGCCGTACCCTCATCCTCAGGCCTTGAACGTGTGGCGAGTTGCCCTTTTCCCAGTTGACGCCTAAGGCGCGCACGATGCCAAATCCGCTGATCTTCGCTGTCCCGAAGGGCCGAATCCTTGACGAGGCGCTGCCGCTGATGGCGCGCGCCGGGGTCGTCCCGGAACCGGAATTTCACGACAAGAAGTCGCGCGCGCTGTCGTTCGCTTGCGAGGATGCGGATATACGCCTCATCCGCGTGCGGGCCTTCGACGTCGCCACCTTCGTGGCACATGGTGCTGCGCAAGCCGGTATTGTCGGCTCCGACGTCGTGGAGGAGTTCGCATACTCGGACCTTTACGCGCCGGTCGATCTCGACATAGGTCATTGCCGCCTTTCAGTAGCCGAGCCGGCAGGGCAGGTCTCGGGCGTGCTGCCTTCGCACCTTCGCATCGCGAGCAAGTACCCCAACCTCACGCGCCGCCATTACGAGCAGATTGGAGTGCAGGCGGAGGTGGTAAAGCTGAATGGCGCAATGGAGCTTGCGCCAAGCTTGGGCTTGTCCAGCCGGATCGTCGATCTCGTGTCGACCGGACGTACTCTTCGCGAGAACGGGCTTGTTGAAACGAGTACGATCCTTGAGATTTCGGCGCGTCTGATTGTCAACCGCGCTGCCCTGAAGACGGATGGCCGTGTCGGCCAACTGGTCGAGCGTTTCCGCACCCTGGTCGCACAACAGAAGGCTACCGCCTGATGCAGCGGCTCTCTACTCGGGACCCAGAGTTCGAGAAAGCGTTTGCCCGTCTCGTACGGGAGCGGCGCGAAAGCGATGAGAATGTAGCTCGCGATGTGTCTCTCATCCTTGCAGACGTTCGCAACCGCGGTGACGAGGCGGTGGCGGAACTGACGCAGCGGTTCGATGGCCACGATCTGAATGGAGATTCCTCCTGGCGTATCGAGCTTTCAACCTGCCGAGAGGCGTTCGACGCGCTTAATCCTAGCCTTCGCGCAGCGCTTGAACTCGCCGCGGAGCGCATCCGCGCCTATCATGAAGCCCAGCGTCCGGTAGACAGGGACTTCACGGACGAAGCTGGCGTGAGACTGGGCGCGAAGTGGACCGCGGTGGATGCCGCGGGCCTATATGTTCCTGGCGGACGCGCCGCATACCCGTCTTCGCTCCTTATGAACGCCATCCCTGCGAAGGTCGCAGGGGTCGAGCGGTTGGTTGTGGTCACCCCGTCACCCAAAGGGGCGATCAATCCGCTCGTCCTGGCGGCGGCGCATCTGGCCGGCGTGGACGAGATCTGGCGCATTGGCGGAGCTCAGGCGATTGGTGCCCTCGCATATGGCACGCAACGCATTCGCGCCGTCGACGTGATCACCGGCCCTGGCAACGCCTGGGTGGCTGAAGCAAAGCGGCAACTCTACGGTGTCGTCGGCATCGACATGGTTGCCGGCCCGAGCGAGATCCTGGTCATTGCCGATGCCAAGAACGAGCCGGAATGGATAGCAGCCGATCTGCTGAGCCAAGCGGAACACGATCCGTCCTCGCAATCGATACTGATCACCGACGACCCGGTCTTCGCAGACACTGTGGCGGATCGCGTCGGGGTAGAAATCTCGATGTTGCAGACTGCCCGGGTGGCCGAGCAGAGCTGGAAAAAGCACGGCGTGATCATAGAAGTAGGCAGCCTTGACGAGGCGCCCCGCCTCGCGAATGCGCTTGCGGCCGAACACGTCGAGATCGCAACTGATGACCCGGAGGCCCTTTTCGCCCGCATCCGGCATGCAGGCAGCGTCTTCCTCGGGCGCCATACCCCCGAGGCAGTCGGTGATTACGTGGCGGGGCCCAACCACGTTCTTCCCACCGGACGTCGCGCCCGGTTCGCGTCCGGCCTTTCGGTCCTGGACTTTATGAAACGGACCAGCTTCATCCAACTGAACGAGCAGGCGCTGACTGCCATTGGCCCCGCAGCCGTGGCCCTGGCGGAAGCCGAGGGGCTTCCCGCACATGCGCGCTCTATCGAAACAAGGCTCGGAATATGAAACCCAAGTCAAAGGCGCGCGCAGCCGCCCGCCTGGCTGCCGTTCAGGCGCTCTATCAACACGAAATGGAGAATACGCCTCAGGCGCAGCTGTTAGACGAGTTCCACCGCCATCGTCTCGGCGCAGAGATCGACGAGGATCAGTATGCGGACGCAGAGGTCGCTTTCTTCGACGATGTGGTGAAGGGGGTGCTCGCCCGGCGCGACGAGATCGATGCACTGCTTACAAGCAAGTTGGCGCAGGGGTGGTCACTCGCACGCTTGGATCGCACTATGCTTCAGATCCTTCGCGCAGGTACATGGGAGCTTCTGGCTCGACCGGACGTGCCCACCGGCACCGCGATAAACGAGTACTTGGATGTGGCGCATGCTTTCTTCGAGACGCGAGAAACCAAGTTCGTCAACGGTGTGCTCGACGCGGTCGGCAAGCAGGTACGCCAGTAACCGCTGGCCGGTCGAAGCTCGCATGCGATAATGACAAGCGAGGCCGCCTTCATTCGGGCCCTTCGTGCGATTGCCACGGACCCGGCTGCTCGCGGGTTGACTGATGATGCCGCCGTGCTTGAACTCGGTGGAGCACGATTGGTCCTGACCATGGACGCAATCTGCGAGGATGTTCACTTTCTTGCGGATGATCCTCCAGCCACCGTGGCCTGGAAGCTGGTCGCGACGAATGTGTCCGACCTCGCGGCGAAAGGCGCAGAGCCGCGAGGATGTCTGCTATCATATGCGCTCACCGATGCAGATGCGTGGAACGAAGCTTTTCTGCAAGGACTGCAGCAAGCCTGCGAGTTCTTCGCGATTCCGCTCTTGGGGGGAGATACGGTACGGCCAAAGAGCGGCGCCGGACGCAACTTTGCCTTAGTGGCATTCGGCGAGCCACGCGCGAGGATGCCAGTTCCTTCGCGCAGCGGAGCACGCTCCGGTGACACACTGTGGCTCAGCGCTCCTGTTGGCGACGCGGGTGCCGGCCTCGCTCTCTTGCAGGGCAAGCGACAGACCGACTCGCCGGCACAGCATCAGCTTGTGGATCGCTATCGGAAACCGATGCCGCGTGTAGATCTGGGAGTGGCACTCGCTCCTTATGTGACGACAATGATGGACGTCTCGGACGGCGTGCTGATCGACTCTGAGCGCCTGGCCTCTGCCAGCGAGCTCGCCGCCGTGATCCAGCTTGATAAGATTCCGCTGTCGCCCGCGTTCGCGGAAGTGTTCGGTGAGGATCTAGAGGCGCGCCTGTTCGCAGCCTCCGCAGGTGACGATTACTGCCTGCTCTTTACTGCCGCCTCAGATGCCGCGGGCGCTCTCGAAAGAGTAGCGCGCAACCTTCATTCGACACTCTACCCTGTTGGACACTTCATGGAGGGCAAGGGCATTTCCCTGATGTTCGATGATGTCGCCGTGGCCACGCCTGATCGCCTGGGCTTCGAACACTAGTTCCCTCCAACCCATGGTTCTCCCTGATTCCATGGTACTTGCCACATTCCCGGCAGCACTATAGCCCTTGCATAGAGCAGCGATTAAACGTTGCCGCAAATAAACATATGACCATGGGAAAAGGGGATGTTGCGTGGAACTAGTCACGTTCGCAATCGTCCTGGGGCTGGTGGCCGTTGTTTACGGTCTCATCACCAGTAGACAGGTGCTCGGTGCACCCGCCGGTAATGCAAGGATGCAGGACATCGCGGCGGCCATTCAAGAGGGGGCCAAAGCGTACTTGGGGCGGCAGTATACGACTATCGCCGTCGTCGGGGTGATCGTCGCCATCGTGCTGTTTCTCACCTTAGGTGGCCTCTCGACAATCGCCTTCCTCATTGGCGCCATCCTCTCGGGCGTTGCTGGCTACATCGGCATGATCATTTCAGTTCGCGCTAATGTCCGCACCGCCGAGGCCGCGCGGGGCTCTCTTCAAGGCGGGCTTACACTCGCATTCCGGTCAGGAGCCATTACTGGAATGCTCGTGGCAGGTCTCGGCCTCCTGTCGATGGCGAGCATCTTCTGGTATTTGATCGGTCCGGCCGGGCTGGCGCCAAATGCCCGTCCTATTGTGGAGGCGCTGACCGCCCTCGCCTTCGGGGCCTCCCTCATCTCAATCTTTGCGCGGCTTGGCGGAGGCATATTCACCAAGGCGGCAGATGTAGGTGCCGACCTCGTGGGTAAGATCGAAGCCGGCATTCCCGAGGACGACCCCCGCAATCCAGCGGTCATCGCCGATAACGTGGGTGACAATGTCGGTGACTGCGCTGGCATGGCCGCCGATCTGTTTGAGACCTACGTCGTTACGATTGGCCTCACCATGGTATCGATCGCGCTCCTCGTCGATGCTCCTACTGCCGAACTGTTGACGCTTATGGCAGTGCCTCTGATGGTTGGGGGCGTTTGCATCGTAGCATCAATCATAGGCACATATTTCGTGCGCCTCGGATCGAAATCCTCGATTATGGGCGCTCTTTACAAGGGCTTCTGGGTTACGGTGGCCCTCTCCGCCCTGGCCATCTATGGCGTATTCCAATTCGCGTTCGGCGATCTCAATGCCACTATCGGCGGCGCTGGATTCCTTCAGCCAGTAACAGACACCCTGACTACGGAAAGTGCACTGGGTTCGGCCGCTCGTGAGGGAGCCGAGTTCACCGCCCTTGACCTGTTCTGGTGCATGATGATCGGTCTGGTGGTCACTGGCCTTCTCGTATGGATAACGGAGTACTATACCGGCACCAATTTCCGGCCGGTCCGCTCGATTGCGCGTGCGAGTGAGACGGGGCATGGCACGAATGTCATCCAAGGTCTCGCGATCAGCCTGGAATCCACGGCTCTTCCAACTCTCGTGATCGTGGTCGCGGTGGTCGCTACGTACCAGTTGGCTGGCATCATCGGCGTAGCGTTCGCCGCGACAGCTCTGCTGTCGCTTGCCGGGATGGTCGTGGCACTTGATGCCTACGGCCCCGTCACGGATAACGCGGGCGGCATTGCGGAAATGGCTGGCCTCGAAGACAGCGTCCGAGAGCGGACCGATGCCCTTGATGCCGTGGGCAACACCACCAAGGCGGTGACCAAAGGCTATGCCATAGGATCCGCAGCACTCGCGGCTCTGGTCCTCTTCGGTGCCTACACGACCGATCTCAAGGAGTTTTTCCCAACAGTCGCAGTCGACTTTTCGTTGTCAAACCCATTCGTCATCGTCGGCCTTTTGCTCGGCGCGTTACTGCCTTACCTGTTTGGAGCATTCGGGATGACTGCAGTAGGGCGCGCAGCAGGATCAGTTGTCGAAGATGTGCGCGAGCAGTTCCGGTCTAACCCCGGCATCATGGCAGGGACCAGCAGACCCGACTACGCTCGGACGGTCGACATCGTCACTCGTGCCGCGATCAAGGAAATGATCATCCCGTCACTGTTGCCGGTACTCTCGCCCATCGCTGTGTACTTCATCATTACTGCAGTCGCGGGACAGGGAGAGGGCTTCGCCGCCTTGGGAGCGATGCTGCTGGGCGTCATCGTCTCGGGTCTGTTCGTCGCGATTTCCATGACTTCAGGCGGCGGCGCATGGGATAACGCGAAGAAGTACATCGAAGACGGTCATCACGGCGGCAAGGGGTCCGTGGCTCACATGGCGGCTGTGACCGGCGATACGGTTGGGGACCCCTACAAGGACACCGCGGGACCCGCCGTGAACCCGATGATCAAGATCACCAACATCGTCGCACTCCTGCTCTTGGCAGCGCTGGCTGCAAACGCCGGCTAGGATTGCTCCAAGTCGCAGCCCCGTCCGGCGGTCCGGGCGGGGCAATTCTTTAACCATCTCCGTTGACCTGCCCTTGACCCTGCTCCGCTAGCAGGGAGACACGCGTAACCGGCTGTGGGGCGAGGCAAAAGCTAACGTGGCGACGCAGCCCAGGATCGACCCGGCCCTCACCTTTCGAGCGGGCCCGCCAGCCATGGGTTCATCCGCGTGCCTGCGGTGGGAGGAGATGTCCGTCCCGGCTCAGGTCGCAGCCTGGGACGTCCTCGCCGACCGCTCCTGCGAGCCCAATCCCTTCCACGCGAGCTGGTACCTGCTCCCCTCTCTCGCTCATCTCGATACCGAGCGAAAGGCCCGCTTGTTTCGTTTCGAGCAGGGTGGCCACCTCGCAGGACTTCTCCCGCTCATCCGGCAGGGCCGATACTACGGCTACCCCATTCCCCACCTCGCCAACTGGCAGCACCCCAACGCGTTTTGCGGCGCGCCACTTGTTGCTCCCGGCGCCGAAGTGCCGTTCTGGGAAGCCCTCCTGCGCTGGGCTGACGAGAACGCAGGCGCCGCGCTGTTCTTGCACTTGCGTGACCTGCCGCTCGACGGCCCCCTCCACGCCGCGCTGAACCAGGTGCTCGCCAGCCAGCGCCGGCAAGCCGAGGTGGTCCACCGTGAGGAGCGGGCCCTGCTCGCCTCCGATCTCACGCCGGAAGCGTACTGGGATGCCTCGCTATCCGGCAAGAAGCGCAAGGAGCTGCGCCGCCAGGCCAATCGCCTCGCCGACGAAGGGGCTGTTGCCTTCACCCGCTCCACGGACAGCGAGGGGCTGGAGGGCTGGTGCCACGACTTCCTCCGCCTCGAGCAAGCTGGCTGGAAAGGCAAGGCCGGTTCCGCCCTCGCCTCATCCCCCGCCACCGCCGCGCTGTTCTGCGAGAGCCTCGCCGGTGCCGCAGCGCGAGGCCGCCTCGAACGCCTCACCCTCACGCTAGACGGCCGGCCAATCGCCATGCTTGTCAGCTTCCTCGCCCCGCCCGGCGCGTTCTCGTTCAAGACCGCGTTCGACGAGCGGTTCGCCAAGTTCTCCCCCGGCGTCCTGCTTCAGCGCGAGAACCTCGCCATTCTTGCCCGGCCCGAGATCGCCTGGACCGACAGCTGCGCCGCCGCCGATCACCCGATGATCGACCACATCTGGCGCGAGCGGCGCAGCATCGGGCGGATCTCCATCGCCATCGGTGGCCCGGCCCGCCGCTTCGCTTTCCGTCAGCTCGTCCGCGCAGAGACCCGCCGCACATGACCGTCTTTCCCCCCGCCGCCCGCCAGACGTTCGCCGCCTCCTATCCCGAGGTGCCGCATGTCCTGCCGCACACGCTGGACCATCACCCGCTGCTGGAGCGTGAGGCGCTGGCCGCACTGGCCGAGAGCCTGCCGCCCGCCTCGATCGAGTACAACGCCGGCGACCAGCCCATCGGCATCGACGGCAAGCCCGCCCCCACCGGCATTCCCATCGGCGAGACCATCCGCCGGATCGAGAGCGCCAATTCCTGGGCCGTCCTGAAAAACGTGGAGCAGGACCCCGCCTACGCCGCCTTGCTGGAGGCGCTGCTGGCTGACCTGCGGCCCGGGATCGAGGCGAAGACCGGGCGCATGCTGAAGACCCAAGCCTTCATCTTCGTGACGTCACCGGGCGGCGTCACCCCCTACCACTTCGACCCCGAGCACAACATCCTGCTGCAGGTGCGCGGGTCCAAGGTGATGACGCAGTTCCCCGCCGGAGACCCGCTCTACGCGCCGGACGAAGTGCACGAGACCTACCACACCGGAGGGGGACGCGAGCTCAAGTGGCGCGAGGAGCTGCTGGCTGGCGGCACCGCGTTCCCGCTTCAGGCGGGCGAGGCGCTGTTCGTGCCGGTCATGGCGCCGCATTTCGTGCGCAACGGGCCGGAACCGTCCATCTCGCTGTCGATCACCTGGCGCTCGGAGTGGAGCTTTGCCGAGGCCGATGCGCGCGCGTTCAACGGGCTGCTGCGCCAGTGGGGCATGACGCCCGCGCGCCCCGGACGCTGGCCCGCGTCGAACCGGGCGAAGGCGCTGGGCTGGCGTGTGGCGAGAAAGCTCGGCGCAGGCGGCACGGCGGCGCGGACCGGAGCCTGAACGGCGTCCGCGGGATGGCCGCCCCCAGAATCGCTGAGGTTGCCGCAGTTGCCGGTGTCCAGGGGAACAAGTCCCGCCATCTCCATCGACTTGTATTCGATCACCACGTCCTCGGGGCCATAGCCCATGTCGGCCCAGTGCGGCCGCGGGTCACCTTCGTCGCTCTCATCGTCGGCGAAGTCGTCGTCGGCGGCGTAGAACGCGGCCATGTCGATCTCCACCTTGGGGAAGACCCACGTCGGCGGCCCCTTGCTTGCGCTGGCGACGGCGGCATCGACGGCGGAGCAGGCGCGAGCATGCCAGGCGTCCCACTCGCAAAGCGCGGCCTCGAACCAGGGGGTGTGGAGTTCGCTGGGTTCGTCGTCGCGCGTGGCGGTCTTGGCGCGCATCCCCTCTCGCCACGCCTCACGCGCGGACTGCTGGAGCTGGTGCGCCATGCGGTCGGCCCAAAGCTCGCGCGCATGGGGGAGCAGCGGCGCCGGATCGGACCAGCTCTCCCCCGCATCGGCCAGACCTGCCTCCGGCAGTTCGCCTGCGACTTGCGCGACCAGTTCGTCGAAACGCTCGGCATAGTCGCCCGCGTCGGTCTCCTCGGCCGCCTTGTCGAGCCGCGCGAGGTGGGCGAGCAGCAGCCGCGAGTCATGGCGGCGGCGCGTGCCGACCTGCTCGCCGCGAAACCACACGGGCTCCTCGATCCCATCGAGCGCATGGGTGGCGAGCACTTGCGCCGCCGCCTCGCGCGCGAGCACCAGCGCCGCATCCCAGCCCGCCCGGAACACCCGGTCCCGCCGCCGCGCGACATAGGCCGACTGATGCGACAACCCCACCCGCGCCGCCGAGGCCCGCACGTTCCCCTTCTCCGCAAGGTGATGCAGAAACGCCGCCTTGCGCGCCGGAGTCCAGGAGTTGTGGTTGGGCGCGCTCGCGTTCTCCCCGGCAGGCGGAGGCGGACCATCGGCCCCGCCGTGGAGCGCGCTGGCGTCCTCCCGCGAGGCCGCGCCGAAAGGCACCGCCCCCGCCCCACTCGCCTCGCGAGCGGTCGCCCCGCCGACTCCGGGCAGGACCATGTCCTCACCCGGCAAGCCAATATCCCGCTCGACCGGTATCCACCCCCGCCCGAACGGCGTGGGATAGGAAGGCGCATTCGCTTCTGAACTGTCCGACATGGTTCACCTCGCAACATGGGCAAGCACGACGTGTCGCTCAACGGCCCGCCGATAGGAACCTATATGGTTATTTAGTTTGAGGCGTGTAGGAAAGCGATTTACGGAACTTCTCAGACCATGTGAGGTCAGCTGCACAAGGATACGAAGTCAAAGCCGATCTTTTAGCAAGGCGAGTAGATTTGAAAAATTGATGACCGTCCAACATAAGCGAACCGACAGAGAGAGAAGGAAGTATAAGGCAACAGTTGATGCTGCCCGGGATATTTCTGGCGTAAACATGTAGAAATCAAACCCGCCGACCGCCATAATAGCAATGTACACAACGGTTGACATGATAACTAGTAAGCAAAGCTGATATCCGTATACGTAATCGACTAGTGGACGATCCTCAGAAATGATCGCTTTACGGAAATCGTTATCGTTGATCACAGTTGCTGCTCTTGCTGTCCATGCGACTGACATGCTGACCAAAATCGCAGTGGCTGGAAACAACCCCTTTTCGGCGAATAAAAAACCGTCCACCTTCAGGAAGGCAGTAGCCACTGAGGCGACAGCCAAATCTAGAGCAAGCCACCAGTTAAGAAGAGTCCAGATGCCAGTCTTGCCGCGAACTTGTCGCGTCACGAGCCAACGCCAAAATGTCTCAACCGGCATGACAGCAACTCACCGTTCTTCTTTTCTGAGACTATTGTACTTTTCGCGTAGAGCGGCCTTGAGGGCGTCTAACGGTGAAACTTGCTCATTCACCCACTCAAATTCTCCGAGAAGAGGAGCACCTTGTAGTAGTATTTTCCTAAGCTTCGAACCAGCATTCTCACGTACCGTGGCAGTTGCCTTCTCACCGACTGCTGCGACACCTCGCGTGAGCTCCTCTAGAATGGGCCTGCTGAGATCAGGACCTTCAACCTCGACTTTGGTTACTTCACCGCCAACTTTTTCGTTGAACTGCTCAGCAGGTCTTTGGATTAACCGAGAGACATCAAAGGCATTTTCATACCGAGCGGTGAAAGCAAAGCGAACGACTTTGTCGGCGGTTAACAGCGTATCTACAAAGTCTTCCGGATCCGGAATCACCTCGACGTAAAGGTTGTACCCAGACTCTTGAGGCACCTGACTGGCGTTAAGAAGCCTCTCAAGCTTGGAGGCTACTTCAGTCGCCCGAAGAGAGACACCAGTTTTGCGGAGCACTCCGCATGCCTGCGTTCGTTCATCGAAGACCGCCCATGTGAATGGCGCCCTTTCGGTGTCAAACTCGAAGAAGACACGTTTCACATCATCATAGTGGGGAGTGGGCACGGATTGCACGCGGCCCATCTGAAATGCCAGAGCGCCTTCGGATAGAGGCGTCGGAGCAGCTATATGCCACTCGGAGTTCCTACGGACAACCGACTCTGGTTGAGCTTCAATGGAGGCAGCAATGACTTCTGAGGGGCTCCTTTTGATTTCAAACAGACTCGACTGCAGAATCCGCTCACATTGAATTCTAAGTACATGAAATCGATGTGTGGTCATCAATGCCCTACCCCGGAACACTCAGAAGTACGATACCTCGAGTAAGCAGCTGCCGGTAGCTAAAGCAACATACCTACAGAGCAAGGTGGGAGGAGCATGCTGGGCACCTTGCATACTTCCCGAGGTGAGGTCCCGTATTCACCTCACCACTTGGCGCCGGTGGCCTCAATGGCTGCCAGCAGCGCGCGCTTGGATGCGGTGCGGCGGTTGCCGGCGTTGCGGGGCATCTCGCTGGCGCAGCCCAGTTCCGCGCGGCGAGCCGAGAGGCGCGCACCGAGTTCCGCCATGTCGATCACCGCCTCGGCCTGCGGCGGCTCGCTTTCAGAGGATGTCTTTAACGCCATAGTCGCCCGCGCTTTCTTCCCGGATGCGACGTTCAAGATAGGCCATGTCGGCATCCGGGTGAAGTCCCAGCAGGACGCGTGCCTGTCCCAGGCGATCCGGCGCCGCGCCGGAGGCATACTGGCCCATGCGGTCCGCGATCAGATCCTCGACAGAGACGACCCGGAACAAGCCCCCGCCGCCGATCGGCCTCACCAAGCGGATGTGCGCGGCATCGACGTTGCCGTCCATCGGCACTTCGGCCACAACTTCAAAGCCCAGGCGCAGTTCGGGGTGTATCCAGCCTTTGAGCATGGCTCCGGCGCCGGACGGTCGCACGAAGCCAAGGCGCTGCATCTCCTCTTCCAACTCGGGCTGGCGAGTGGTGCAGATGTCGAAATCGCCGGTATTGACGGCGCCGGTGGACCACAATTCGGCCGCAGCGCCGCCGACAAGGATGGGACGCTGAAATCCGCGTGCGTGCATGGCTTCGCTCACACGGGCGAAGAGTTGCAAGGCGGCGACGAACTCGGGCCGGTAGCCGCTCTCGCTATCGGACATCGTCACCGCTCCAACAACGGCTTCAGATACCGCCCCGTAAAGCTCGCCGGGTTGGCCGCCACTTGCTCGGGCGTGCCGGTGGCGACGATCTCGCCGCCGCGGACGCCGCCTTCGGGGCCGAGGTCGATGATCCAGTCGGCCACCTTGATGACGTCGAGGTTGTGTTCGATCACCACCACCGAGTTGCCCTGGTCGACGAGGCGTTGGAGCACTTCGAGGAGCTTGCGCACATCCTCGAAGTGGAGGCCGGTGGTCGGCTCGTCGAGGATGTAGAGCGTCTGCCCGGTGGAGCGGCGCGCCAGTTCCTTGGCGAGCTTCACGCGCTGCGCCTCGCCGCCCGACAGCGTGGTCGCCTGCTGGCCGACCTTGACGTAGCCCAGCCCCACTTCGTTGAGCATGTGCATGCGGTCGCGGATCGGGGGCACGGCCTTGAAGAACTCCTCGGCATCCTCGATCGTCATGTCGAGCACGTCGGCGATGGACTTGTCCTTGAACTTCACCTCCAGCGTCTCGCGGTTGTAGCGCTTGCCGTGGCACTCCTCGCAGGTGACGTAGACGTCGGGCAGGAAGTGCATCTCGATCTTGATCAGGCCGTCGCCCTGGCACGCCTCGCAGCGGCCGCCCTTGACGTTGAAGCTGAAGCGCCCCGGCTTGTACCCGCGCGCGGCGCTCTCCGGCAGGCCTGCGAACCAGTCGCGGATGATGGTGAAGGCGCCGGTGTAGGTCGCCGGGTTGGAGCGCGGGGTGCGGCCGATCGGGGACTGGTCGATCTCGATCACCTTGTCGCAGTTCTCAAGCCCCGTGATCCTGTCGTGCGCGCCCGCGATCACCCGCGCGCCGTTGAGCTGGCGCGAGGCGCCGGCCTGCAGCGTGTCGATGGTGAGCGAGGACTTGCCCGAGCCCGACACGCCCGTCACGCAGCAGAAGGTGCCGAGCGGGAACTTGGCAGTGACGCCCTTGAGGTTGTTGGCGCGCGCGTTCTCTACGGTCACGAACTTCTTGTTGCCCTTGCGGCGCTGCTTGGGGACCTCGATCTCGCGCGTGCCGTTGAGGTAGGCGGCGGTGAGGCTGTTCTTGGACTTGAGCACTTGCTTGAGCGTGCCTTCAGCCACCACCTCGCCGCCGTGGACGCCGGCGCCGGGGCCAAGATCGACGATGTAGTCGGCCGCGCGGATCGCGTCCTCGTCATGCTCGACGACGATGACGGTGTTGCCGAGGTCGCGCAGGCGTTTCAGCGTGGCGAGCAGCATGTCGTTGTCGCGCTGGTGCAGGCCGATCGAGGGCTCGTCGAGCACGTAGAGCACGCCTGAAAGCCCCGAGCCGATCTGGCTGGCGAGGCGGATGCGCTGGCTCTCACCGCCCGAGAGGGTGCCGCTGGTGCGGTCGAGGTTGAGGTAGTCGAGCCCGACGTTGTTGAGGAAACCCAGCCGCTCGTTGATCTCCTTGAGGATGGCCTTGGCGATCTGGCTCTGCTGCGGGGTGAGCTTGGCATCGAGTTCGCCGAACCAGGCATGCGCGTCCGCCACCGAGAGGCGGGCGGCACTGGCGATGTCGCTGCCCGCGATCTTGACGCTGAGCGCCTCGGGCTTGAGGCGCTTGCCGTGGCAGGTCTCGCACGGCTGCGCGGTCTGGAACTTGCCCAGCTCCTCGCGCATCCAGGCGCTGTCGGTCTGCAACATGCGGCGGTTGAGGTTGCCGATTACGCCCTCGAACGCCTTGTTGACGGTGTAGCTCTTGCGCCCGTCCTTGAAGGTGAGCGGCACGGCCTTGCCCTTGGTGCCGAACAGGATGGCGTCGCGGTGCTCGGGGGCAAGTTCTTCCCACGCCGTCTCCAGCGCGAAGCCGAAATGCTCGGCGAGGCTGGAGAGCACCTGCATGTAGTAGGGGCTGGGCGGGTTGGACTTGGCCCAAGGCACGATGGCGCCCTTCTTGAGGCTCAACCCTTCGTTGGGCACCACCAACTGCGGATCGAACAGCAGCTTCTCGCCCAGACCGTCGCAGGCCGGGCACGCGCCTTGCGGAGCGTTGAACGAGAACAGCCGCGGCTCGATCTCCTCGATGGTGAAGCCGCTGACCGGACAGGCGAACTTCTCGGAGAAGACGATGCGGTTGGCAGGCAGCCCCGCGCCCTTGAGGTTGGTGCCTTCACCCCCGTCCTCGCGGCCCGGCACGACGCCATCGGCGAGGTCGATATAAGCCAGCCCCTCCGCGAGCTTCAGCGCTTGCTCGAAGCTGTCGGCCAGCCGCGTCTGGATGCCGTCCTTCACCGCGATGCGGTCGACCACGACTTCGATGTCGTGCTTGTACTTCTTGTCGAGCGCAGGCGCGTCCTCGATCGCGTACATCTCGCCGTCGATCCGCACGCGGGTGTAGCCAGCCCGCTGCCACTCGGCGATTTCCTTGCGATACTCGCCCTTGCGGCCACGCACCACGGGCGCGAGCAAGTAGGCACGCGTACCCTCGGGCAGAGCCATCACGCGGTCGACCATGTTCGACACCGTCTGCGCCTCGATCGGCAAGCCGGTGGCGGGCGAATAAGGCACACCCACGCGCGCCCAGAGCAAGCGCATGTAGTCCCAGATCTCGGTCACGGTCGCGACGGTCGAGCGCGGGTTACGGCTCGTCGTCTTCTGCTCAATCGAGATCGCGGGAGAGAGCCCGTCGATATGCTCGACATCGGGCTTCTGCATCATCTCCAGGAACTGGCGCGCATAGGCGCTCAGCGACTCCACGTAGCGCCGCTGCCCCTCGGCATAGATCGTGTCGAACGCCAGGCTCGACTTGCCCGAGCCGGACAGCCCGGTGATGACAATCAGCTTGTCACGGGGGAGCGCGATGTCCACGCCCTTGAGGTTATGCTCGCGCGCACCGCGCACAGTAATGTGAGTGAGGCTCATGGAGGGGCTGTGTTCCCGAGATGTTCGCGCGGGTCAAGGCCCCCGCCAAAGGTCGGGACGAAGATGGGGTGCGCCCTCATTATCGCAATGCCCTGACCGAAAAGCGCCGCATCCGCAGCACGGTTGCCTCAGGGCGATGGCTGGTTAGGATGCGCGGGATGAGAAGCACACTCCTCCCGCTCGCCGCCGTCGCTGCCGTCCTTGCCACCGCCGCGCCTTCCGCTCACGCGAAAGTCACCGTGGATCCTGAGCGTATCGTCCGCGATGTGAAGACGCTGGCGTCGGACGCATTCGAAGGGCGAGCGCCGGGCACCAAGGGTGAAGAGCGCACCATCGGCTATCTCATCGCCCGCATGCAGGACGTGGGGCTCGAGCCGGGAGGACCGGATGGACAATGGCTCCAGACGGTTCCCCTGCTGCATACGACACTGGGCAAGGGAACGATGGCCTTCACCGGTCCCCAAGGACGGATGCCGGTGTCGCTCGGCAAGGAGATCTACGTCTCGACGCTCAGGCCCGATGATGCTGCACGGATCGACAAGGCGCCGGTGGTCTTCGTCGGCTATGGCGTGACCGCGCCCGAGCGCCAGTGGGACGACTTCAAGGATGTCGACCTCAAGGGCAAGGTCGCCGTGTTCCTCGTCAACGATCCGGACTTCTCCGCCACGCAAGGTGAGGCCCCGTTCGGCAAGTTCGGCGGCCGCACCATGACTTACTACGGCCGGTGGAGTTACAAGTTCGAGGAAGCGGCGCGCCGGGGCGCAGTGGGGGCACTGATCGTCCATGACACCGAAGGGGCAGGCTATGGCTGGAATGTAGTGACCAGCCCGCGTGGCGAGAACTATGACATCGTGCGAAAGCCCGAGGACCTGACCAGCCTGCGCCTGCAAGGCTGGATCGAAGGCGATGCCGCGAAGACGCTGTTCAACCGCGCGGGGCTTGATCTCAGCCAGCTGCGGGCTGCCGCGAGCCGCGCTGACTTCCGTCCGGTCCCCCTGAAAGGCGTCACCTTCAGCGCCGACGTTCCGGTCAGCCATGAACAGATCGCCAGCCACAACGTGATCGGCCGCATTCCCGGCGCGCAAAGGCCGGAAGAGACGATCGTCCTCGGCGCACATTGGGACGCTTACGGCGCCGGCGAACCCGACGCGCAGGGCCGCATCTATCGCGCCGGTGCGAACGACGACGCGCTTGGGCTGGCGGGCATTCTCGACATCGCACGCGCCATTAACGCAGGACCGCCGCCCGAGCGCAGCGTCGTTGTGGCGGCGTGGACTGCCGAGGAGCGCGGTCTGCTCGGCAGCGAGTACTACGCGGCCAATCCGGTCTATCCGATAGAGAAGACCGTCGCCAATCTGGCCATCGACATTCTCCAGACCGCCGGTGCGGCGAACGATGTGGTGCTGGTCGGCAAGGGGCAGAACACGCTGGAGGACGAGATGGCAGTCGTCGCAAAGGCGCAGGGGCGCACCGTCACTCCGGAGAGCCTGCCCGAGAACGGGCTGTTCTATCGCGCCGACCACTTCTCCTTCGCCAAGCGCGGCGTTCCTGTCATGCTGCTGATGGGCATCGCGGGCGCGGCGGACCTGAAGGAAGGCGGGCGCGCAGCGGGGCAGGCCTGGATCGACCAGTATACCGGCAATTGCTATCACCAGGCGTGCGACGCCTGGAGCGCGGACTGGAACCTGGCCGGCGCCATTCAGGACATCGAACTGGCCGGCACCATCGCGGAGAACCTGGCGAACTCGACCCGCTGGCCCGAGTGGAAGGCCGGCTCCGAGTTCAAAGCGATCCGGGACGAGAGCAAGCCAGTGAGACGCTGAGAGGACGCGGGGGCGGCACGCGTCCGCCCCCTCAGTTCATCAACTCTGTGAAGGAGGCGTGCGAACCACCAGTCCGTCAAGCTGCCGCGTGACGCGTATCTGGCAGGACAGGCGCACGCCGTCAGTGTCGTCGCCCGCCGCCTCTATCATGGGCAGCTCGATCTCGGTCGCCTCCCCAAGAACGGAGCGCCATGCCGCTTCGGGGTAGACGCGGCACGTCCCGCAATAGGCGTTCCCGCCGCAGACCGCCTCAATGGTTTCCACGCCTTGCGCGACCGCGTTCTCCATCAGGGAGAGGTCTTCCTGCGCCTTGATGACATGGCTGGCGCCATCGGCGGCAATGAACGTGATGGAAGGCATGCTCCCGCTTCCCGTCAGGCCGGATCGCAGGCGACGACCGCGCCGCGAAGTTCATAACCCTGGATGTGGGGATTCCAGATCACCTCCGGCTCAGACACCAGTCGAATGCCGGGAAGGCGAAATAGCCGCTCGAGAAACAACCGCGTTTCGTGCAGCGCGACTTGCGCACCGGGGCAGCGGTGCGGACCATCGCCAAAGCTCATGTAAGGGCCGACCACCTTCATCCGCTTGGCGCGATCCGGGTCCAGCTCGTAAGGACAAGGGCCGGTGATCGCTTCATCGACATTCGCGTCACGAATGCTGAGGCACACCGTCTCGTCCTTAGCCACCGTGGTTGTCTTCGCATCGATCGGCTCAGCCGCGCGCCGGTGCAGCAGCGAGGCGACCGGTTCCAGCCGCAGGATCTCTTCCAGGATGGCGAATTGATCGTCCTCCGGGCCCTTGAGGAAGCGTTCGCGCAAGTCCGGCTTGTCGAACAAGTGCCACGCGCACATCACGATGAACTCGCGCGTGGTCATCATGCCTGCGCCGCCGTAGCTCAGGCACTCCATCAGCATGCCCTTTCGGGAGTAGTTATTCTGCACCAGATAGGTGATGACATCGTCCTTCGGCGCCCTGCGGCGCGCCTCGACAGCGGGCGCAAGGTCGTGCTTCCAGAACGCGTTGACGCGGCTCAGCGCCTTGGCGGTGAAGATCAGCTTGTTGAGGAAGCCGGGCTTACGTTCCATGCTGGCGTCGAGCACCGCTTTCACACGCTTCGCCAGTCCCTTGCTGTCGCTGTTGGTCAGACCGACGATGTCCGCCGCGACATCGACCGCCATCTGCCAGCTCATCTCATCGAGAGGCGCGGAGCCGCGCGCTTGCAGGTCCGCGACGATCTGATCCATTGTCCGATCCATCACCGCCCGATGCCGGGTCACGATGGTCTTGGGTGCGAATAGCCCGGCCACCGCGGCGCGGCGCTTGCGGTGCAGGTCTCCGTCGAGGAAGAAGAAGGAAATCTCGCCGGGGCGGCTGAGATCCACTTGCTCTGCACTGGCCCCGGCCTGCCGTCCTTTGGGCGAGCGCAGGACCTCGCGCGCCGCCGCGAAGTTGCCGATAACGCGGGCTCCTTCCTGCGGCCTCAGGTTCGCCTCGGCCACTTTGCCGCTCTTCCGGTCGTCACGGCCTTCATGCATCGGGCACTTGGCGGCACTTGCGTTCATCTCTGCTTCCTCTCCGAAGCTGCTTCTGGTGCGCTCCCTGAGTCCCCGGAAGCTTACGCAGTGATATACAATGGATCACACTGGTCCGCAACGTGAGCGGAACTTCGCTGGCGACACCTGCGTTCATAAGGGAAAGGTTGCCAGCGAGGCTGGCGGCAGCTTGGTATCGTGAGGAGAGAGCCATGAACGAAGCTCATAAACCCATCATTGGGAACGAAATTCCCTATCGTCGCACCCGCCTGGACAAGCGGACGGGATCGCTGGTCTTCGATCGCCACCTGGACGAGACGCTGGCCGAGGGGTCCTCGTCCTACTCACGCGCTCCCGACGTCGACAATCCACTCGCTCGCGGGCAAGTGACCTGATCCCGATCAGGCCAGCAGCCTGGCCCAGGTGACCGGGCCGACTATACCATCCGCGCTGATCCCGTTTCTCTTCTGAAGCGCGAGAACGGCCTGCAGAGTGAGGGGACCGAACGCTCCGTCGGCGCGTGCTCCAAGCAGCGTCTGCAGTTGCGCCACATGGTCTCCCTGGTCGCCCAGCTTGAGTAGCGGCCTCGCGCACTCTTCCTCGAGAAAGCGGGCGTGCGCACTCCCAATCTTCCGGTCATACGCATGGGCGGCGTAGGCGGGTCCGTTGTAGCCGCGCGCAAACCCCGCCCAATCGCAGCGCCGGAGTTCGTCCGCGAGGCCCGCCGATTTCAGGAATGCGGTGAATGTCGCGAGTTGAGGCCCCTCTCCCGCAACCATGCCGGCGACGAAGCTTTCGACATCCTCGTGCCCGCACAAGGCATGATTGAAGCCCATGATCTGAAACTTGCCCCAGCTGGCACTTTCCAACGCGACAGTACGATTGAGGGCCATGGCGGCATGCAGCCGCTCGTACTCGCGCGCGCCTCCGAGATAAGCGCCCGGTCTGGCAGACGAGATGTGCGGGTGGGCAGCGCTGTGCTCTCCGCGCGTTCGCCGGTGGAAGATGTGCCGTTCGAACAGGATCTTCGGACGTCGATTGGGAAGGAAGCCGCTCCCGGCGCTCTCCACATGCGCGACCGCGCGCAAAGCGGCCACGCTGCACCCCAGCTCCCTCGCCGCCGCGACGTAATCCGAAATTTCGAGGGGCGCCGGGTTTCCGGTGAATTCGTCGCGCATGGATCGTCCTTCCCGTTCAGAGAGTGACCTTCCCGGTATCGCGAGCCCAGTGCTGTAGGAAAGTTATTTCTCGTCGCTAGCGAGCCCTACCGCCAACGCGCGCGTGCCTCTCTCGCCCAGCCACTGCACATCCACTGACCAGACCTTCCGGATGACCGCTTCCGACAGCGCTTCATCGGGCGTCCCGTCCGCGATCAAGCGCCCGCGGTTCAAGACCAGCACCCGGTCGGCATGGTTCATCGCGGTCGCGAGATCGTGCAGCACCAGCACCACGCCGCGCCCCTCCGCCGCCTGCTCGTGGAACCGGCGCATGAGAGAGGCCGCATGAGCCAGATCCAGGTTGGCGAGCGGTTCGTCGGCCAGCAGCCAGTCCGGCTTTGTGGCGAGCACGCGAGCCATCAGGGCACGCGCGCGCTCACCGCCTGACAGCCGCGAGACGGAGCGGGTACGCAGCCCCCCCAGGTCCATCGCAGCGATGGCGGCATCGATGGCAGCTTGCGCCTCCTGCGCTGGAGCCCCCCGCCACGGCAGGCGCCCCAGGGACACCAGAGTCTCGACCGAGAGATCCCACGCGACTTCGGGAGCCTGCGGCAAGTAGCCCAGAGACCGGGCCCGCGCGTCGGCGGCCATCTGGGACAAGGGGATCTCTCCCAAGCCCACGGTCCCGGCGTCTGGCGTAAGCAGCCCCGCGAGACATGACAGAAGCGTGGACTTGCCTGCACCGTTGGGACCGCAGATCGCCGTAACGGCACCGGGTGCGAGGTGCGAGCTGATCGCGTCGAGCCGGTCGGTTACAACCAGATGCTCCAGGACAAGATCCCCGGCCATCAGGCAAGCCCCCGTCGCATCTTGATCAGCAGGTGCAGGAAGAACGGCGCACCGATGAGGCTAAGCGCGATGCCGAGGCGCAATTCTCCACCCGCAAGCGGCAGGATACGGCACAGGCAATCCGCCATCAGCAGCAAAAGCGCTCCGGCCAGCGCGCTCGGCAGGAGCAGCGAAGACGGCCGGCGGTCCGTCAGCGGACGGATGAGGTGCGGCACGATCAATCCCACAAAGCCGATGATCCCTGCCACCGCAACACTCGCGCCGACGGTCAGGCCCACCCCCGCAACGAGCAGCGCCTGCAACTTTCTCGGCTCCACTCCGAGAGAGCGCGCCGCCGCCTCGCCCAGCGTCAGAGCGTCCAGGCTGCGGCCAGCCAGCATCAGCAATCCGATACCCAGTCCGGTCAACGGCGCAGCGATCCAGACCTCTCGCCAGGAGCGGTCCGCCAGTGCACCCATCAACCAAGTGACAATCTCGCTCATGGCGAAAGGCGTGGGCGAAAGGCTGATCGCCAGGCTCATCAAGGCACCCGCAAGACTGGCGATCATCAGCCCCGCCAGTGTGAAAAGCGCAATTCCGCCGTCTCGCCCGGCAATGAGCGCCAGCAGCGCCATCGCGCCTCCTGCGCCCAGAAGCGCCGAGATCGGCAGAAGCCAGGCCGAGGCGGCATAGCCCGCCCAGAAGCTCAGCACCGCTCCCAGGGCCGCGCCCGGCGCGATCCCGAACAGCCCTGGATCGGCCAGCGGATTGCGCAAGTAACCCTGCATCGCCGCCCCCGCGCTTCCTAATCCCGCACCGACCACCAGCGCGAGAGCGGCCCGCGGCATACGCAGCTCAAGGACAATCACCAGAGCATTGCGCGTCTGCGGATCGAACGGGTCGATCCAGACGCGCCCTGCCAGCAGGGACAATGGTACAACCACGGCGAGTGCCAGCAGAAGGGCCCAGAGCGCACGGTTCATGGCGTTGCCAGTCCAGAGAACCGTGCGGCCGATGCCGAGGAAGGGAGCCCCCGCCTGATACGCGCCAAGCGTTCCACCGCCCGGATGATAGTGGGTCCCCCGCACCACAGAAGCGTACTGTCGAACGCCGCATACCGAATGTCCGGCAGAGCGCGGAGAGCAGGATGGGAGAGCAGCCGGTTCTCCTGAGAGTGAGCGTCGCCAGCAGCGATGACCACCTCTGGCGGATCAGCCAGCACAGCCTCTAGGGGCAGATAGTCTGCCTGTCGGAGCCCTCGCGCAGCTGCCCCGTTGATGAAGCCGGTCCGGCGCAGGAGATCGGCAACCAGAGTGCTGTCTCCCGCAACGATGCCGCCGGATTGCCACACGATGGCCGGGATCGGCGCCGCGCCCCGCTGCGGCGCAGAACTTGCCAAGGCATGCTCAATCTTGCTGATAAGATCTTCACCTTGCTCACTATTCCCGGTCTCTTCCGCGAGCTGACGGATCTGCGCCTTGCTGGTCTCCACAGAATCCGTCGCGCCAATGCTCACCACCCTGATGCCCAGGTCTTCCAGGGCCTGCCGCGTCGCGGGCGGAAGGAAGATGTCAGCGACCACCATATCCGGCTGCAAAGCTGCAATCTCCTCGACCGAGCCGGACACAGCCCCAAAGCGTTCTGCCGCCGCGACACCCATCGAGCTTGCGGCAGGATCCAGGCTATAGTGAGAGACGGCGAGGAGTTGCCCTGGCGCAGCGACTTCCGCGAGCGTGGCGTCACTGCACGGGTTGAGCGACACGAGCGTCGGGCGCGTATCGCTGCGGGGCACCTCAGCCGCCGGGCTCGCGCAGGCCGAAATCAAGGCGCAAATGAGCACAGCGCCAGCCTTACGGAGCACGCCGGCAGAGGCGTCGCCAGCCGGCAGGCCCTTTGTCCGGGCAGCCGTTCCAGGGACAGGGCGAGCCCCTCCTGTCACATCCGGGCTCGCAGACCCACGAAGGCAGACCGTCCGGCCGTGCCATATCCGGAGACTGTCTGATAACTTTCATCCGCAAGGTTCTCTACACGGCCGAAAATCTCAAGATACTGTGTCACAGGCACGCTCGCCCTCAGAGTCCCCAGGACGTAGCTGGAAAGACGCGTGAAATTGCCCGGATCGTCATAGCTTTCCCCGACGAGCCGCACGTCGCCGCCGATCGCCAAGCCGGTAAGTGGGCCCGCCGTGATGGGCGACCAATCGAGCGAGGCCGTCAGCGTGTGCCGCGGACGTCTTGCGAGGTCGTTGCCCTCGCTCACTCCGCCCTCGGTTCGGTCAATCGATTTGACGTAAGTGTAGGCTGCCTGTCCGCGCAACGTGCTGCTCATCCTGGCGCCCAGTTCGAGTTCCATGCCGGTTGCGCGCGCACGTCCGATATTGATGTAGTAGCCGAAGGGACGGGTTTCGCAGAGGCTCCCTTCGCATGAGATGAAGCCAATGAGATCGCGGCTGTCGCGCCGAAATCCGGTGAGTGCGAAGTGGAGCGCTCCGTTGCGGTCGCCGTATTCCACGCCTGCGTCATAACTGCGGCTCTTCTCGGGTCTGAGCGCTCCGTTCCCGTATTCCGAGAAAAGCTGATAGAGCGTGGGAACCTTGAACCCTTCACCATACGACGCGCGCAGGCGCCAGTCGTCGCCGAGCGCGGCGCTACCGTTGGCACCGAACGTCCAGCGATCACCGAAGCGCGAATGGTCATCGTAGCGCACGCCGGCCGCCACTGTGAACGCATCCGAGTACCAGCCTAGCAGCGCGTGTCCGCTTGAAAGATGGGCCTTGCGGCGGGACGCAGAGCTGACATCGATGCGGGTCCATTCGTGATCTGCGCCGAAGTCCAGCCGGAGAGCATCGTATGCCCGCCATGCGCCCCGAAGCTCTGCACGGCGACTCTGCCCCTGTGTCTGCGAAGTCGGATCCGTCGGGGAGCTCGGGTCGAAGTAGCGGCGGCGTGTGTCTGAAACCTGGTATCCGGCATTCAGATCAACTGCGTCGGAAGACCACGCGAGCCCAGCGCGCCCGCCAATCTCTCGTGTCTTCTGGTACTCGTGCGTGTCCGCGAAGACGTAGAGAGGCGCCGGATAGCCGTCGATCTCCAGCTTGCCCTGTGTGTACCTGCCGGTGAGTGTCGCCTCCAAAGCAGACGTGAGCGCATACCTAGCGCGTCCGTTGGCCCGCCACTGTCGAAAACCGTCTTCTTCCGATCCAGCCGCTGCCTGGCTTAGCCCGTCAGTCCTCAGGTACCCGCCATTCAGCGTGACACCGTAACGGTCTGTGGACAGGCCCGCTGTCACTTGACCATCGAATGTATCGCGCGTGCCATACTCTGCGGTCGTCTCGACGCCATTGAGCTCGCGCGATGTCAGAGAGATGACACCACCGATGGCTTCCGAACCCCAGATCACCGAGTTCGATCCGCGCAGAAGCTCTACGCGCCCGACGCCACCGGCGCTGACGTTGGCGAAGTCATAGCCGCCCCCCGGTGCGGCGACATCCGCGACCCTGATGCCATCGATGAGGACCAGCACCTGCTGCGAGTTGGCGCCCCGCACGAAGACGCTCGTCGTGCCACCCAGACTGCCGTTTCGCGAGAACGTGACTCCAGGCAGACGCTCAAGCACTCGCGCGATATCGGGGCCCTGGATCGACTTCAGCTCCGCCGTCCCGATGACACTGACAGGCTGACCAGTCTTGTCGATGTCGAGGCGGCTGCCAGTGGCAAGAACGGTGATCTCCGTCCCTTCGCCAACGCCGGTCGCTGAGGCGAGCGGCACGTCCTGAGCACGTGCCTGCATCGCCAACGTGAGTGACGAACCAAGCAAAAACAGATACTTCATAGATAAACCTCCAGCCCTGAACGAATTGCCGCTCATGGCGAGAGGGCCGCGCCCATTGCTTGGCGCGCGGTCCACGCTGCATTCCGGTACACCCCGCCCGGCGCGGAACGACCGTCTTGGGCAGGTCTCCTGGCTCCCGGATCGCTGCCCACCCTCGCCTTCCCGGCCGCCTTCGAAGCTGCACCAGTGGCTGGTTGAGAGTGGACTCCCCGGTCACAGTTGCGGGGGCAGCTCGGTATCGCACCGAATTCCCTCTTAGGCCCGGCAATCGGGCACCCATGACGTGAGCGGGCGGATAGAAGCACAAGTCAGGCCTGGCAAGGGTAACTGCACGGAACCATCGCCGCGCTCGCGGAGCAGGAGTCTTTAAGCTCTTAAGGCTATGGCTGGCCCCTGTGCCGTGACGGGACGCGAGGGAATCGCCGCTGTTCTACGCTGCGCCCGCACTTATGCGGAGGGGGTGACGGTCTGCCGCCGTACACCCCCTCCCGCTAGAATCAGGATTGCATGACGGCCCGCCTCGCCCAACTCTGTCTTAACGAGCAGCGCTCCCGCGATTTCACGGCACGGCTGACACACAAAGGCATGCGAGGCCATCGCGCTAAAGCCCAGCGCAAGAAGGCCCGCCTGGCAGCAGCCCTCATGGGTCTCGCCGCTCTCCCGGCGTTTTCGGCTAACCCCAACGCACTCGCAGCTTTCCGGATCGGCGACGCAATTGCGCACGAGGCGGGAATGGACCCGATGCCGTTCGAGCGGAAGGGCGAGAGTTTTCCCGGCTCCGCGTTCTACTACCTTGATCTTGAGGCCAACCCGGCACCAGCAGCGTACTCTGCCATTGCGACCGAGATCGGGTCTGTCTTTCAGAATGAACCGGCAGCGCGCCCTCTGCGCGTCGACAACAGCGGCATCGATCGCTTGCGTGCAGAGCAGTGCCTGACGGCTGCGATCTATTACGAAGCGGCGAGCGAAGCCGATGCCGGACAGCGTGCGGTCGCCCAGGTTGTTCTTAACCGGGTCGCCCATCCCGCATATCCGAACACTGTCTGCGGCGTGGTCTTTCAAGGCTCGGAACGCACGACCGGCTGCCAGTTCACGTTCACCTGCGACGGGTCACTGGCACGCCGCCCCCAGCGTCTGTTCTGGGACCGAGCCGCAAACGTGGCCCGGCAGGCGCTGGCGGGCTATGTCTACACTCCCGCCGGTCTGGCGACGCACTATCATACGCTTGCAGTCCATCCGTACTGGGCATCAAGCTTACGCTATATGCTCACCATCGGCGCTCACCGCTTTTACAGCTTCAACGGAGCCGCCGGAAAACATGCGGTCTTCCGCTTCGCCTATCTCGGCGGCGAACCCACTCCAGGCCCTCGGCCCCGGCAGCCTGCGCCAGCCCAAGCCGGAGACACTTCAATCGATCCCGTGGACATCCAGCAGGTGTTTGATCGGGGAGCCATGCAGGCCGATCGCTCGGCGGCGTCGCTTCATACCGGCGCGCCAACGGCTGCGCCTCTCTACACCAATGAACTCACGCGCAGAGGCGGCGACGCGCTCTACAGCGGCGACAACTTGCCGGGCGGTCACGAGGTTCGAGACGAATATCGCAACAGCGGCCAGTGGATCGCCAGCCCGGTCGGCAGCTTGTGAACTGAGTACCCGTGCATTTCATCTGCTGACGTGAGCGACGGAACGCCGGTCCAGCAAGCCGGACAGATGATCCTCAACGTCTCTGAAACCATAGACTTGCACCGATGGATTAGGACAATGCGGCTAAGCCTCTCAGATCAATAACGACAAAGGGCCGCACCCATGACCATCCGCTTCGCCGCAGCAAACACGGCATCCAATATTGTCGTTCGCGCATGCCGCTGCCGGTCGGTCGAGTTGCGCCCGGTGAACGACAACGATCGACACCGGCTGGATCAGTCTCTGCTGGCCGCTGCCCTGCGCCACTTCGCGCGGCACGGCATGGCCGCCGCCGAGAACGCAGCCAATCGCGCATTGTGGGCCCGGCGCGACGGCGATGATCAAGCATGCCTGCACTGGCTCGCCCTGTGCCGTCAGCTAGACCGGCGCATGGCAGACAGCCTCACCGCTCAGATGGAGGCGGTGTCGTAAAGGGTGGTTATTGCTATTGCGATCCTTTATCATTAAGAGGCGTAATTACTGGGGCTTTTCACCTTTAGAGTGTTGCATTGTCAGCACCGCGGGCCTAGGCACGCGCGGAACGCAATTTGGAGCCTGCCATTTTTGCGGAGCAAGGCAGGCCGCCCTTTTTCGTCCGCTGCTCCCGCTCGTGAAGGACTGACAGGCACATGGCTCGCAAGAAGATCGCCCTTATCGGCGCCGGCAACATCGGCGGCACTCTGGCTCACCTCGCCGCGCAGAAGGAACTGGGCGACATCGTCCTGTTCGACATCGCCGACGGCGTCCCCCAGGGCAAGGCGCTCGACTTGTCGCAGTGTGGCCCGGTTGAAGGCTTCGACGCGCAGATCACCGGCACCAGCGACTACAAGGATATCGCCGGCGCCGACGTGGTGATCGTCACCGCAGGCGTTCCGCGCAAGCCCGGCATGAGCCGCGACGACCTGCTCGGCATCAACCTCAAGGTGATGAAGGCAGTCGGCGAGGGCATCAAGAACAACTGCCCCGACGCGTTCGTGATCTGCATCACCAACCCGCTCGACGCGATGGTCTGGGCTCTGCGCGAGTTCTCCGGCCTGCCGCATAACAAGGTCGTCGGCATGGCCGGCGTGCTGGACTCGGCTCGCTTCTCGACCTTCCTTGCCTGGGAGTTCGGCGTTTCGGTTCGCGACGTCACCAGCTTCGTGCTTGGCGGCCACGGCGACACGATGGTGCCGGTGGTCGAGTACTCGACCGTCAAGGGCATCCCCGTTCCCGACCTCATCAAGATGGGCAAGTCCACTCAGGAGCGCATCGACGAGATCGTCAAGCGCACCGCGAATGGTGGCGGCGAAATCGTCGGCCTGCTCAAGACCGGTTCGGCGTTCTATGCACCGGCAGCCTCGGCGATCGCGATGGCCGAAAGCTACCTGGGCGACCAGAAGCGCATTCTGCCTTGCGCCGCTTACCTCGAAGGCCAGTATGGCGTTGACGGCCTCTATGTTGGCGTGCCGGTGAAGATCGGTAAGGACGGCGTCGAGGAAGTGATCGAGATTGCGCTGAACGACAAGGCGAAGGCCGGCCTTCAGGTCTCCATTGACGCGGTCAAGGAACTGCTGGTCGCCTGCAAGGGCATCGACGAGAGCCTGGCCTGAACGGTTAGCCTCGCGCTTCTAAACTCTTCCTCCCCAGGAGATAAATTCGATGTCCATTCTCGTCGACAAGAACACCAAGGTCATCACCCAGGGTATGACCGGCTCGACCGGCAGCTTCCACACCCAGGCAGCCCTTGACTACGGCACGCAGATGGTTGCGGGCGTTACCCCGGGCAAGGGCGGTCAGACGCACCTGGGCTTGCCGCAGTTCAACTCGGTTCACGAAGCCAAGGCTGCGACCGGCGCCACCGCATCGTGCATCTACGTGCCGCCAGCAGGTGCCGCCGACGCGATCCTGGAGGCGATCGACGCCGAGATCGAGCTGATCATCTGCATCACCGAGGGCATCCCGGTGCTGGACATGATCCCGGTCAAGCGCGCCCTCACCGGTAGCAAGTCGCGCCTCATCGGCCCGAACTGCCCCGGCGTCCTCACGCCCAACGAGTGCAAGATCGGCATCATGCCGGGCAACATCTTCTCGAAGGGCTCGGTGGGCGTTGTCTCGCGCTCGGGCACACTTACCTATGAGGCGGTGTTCCAGACCACCAATGCGGGCCTTGGCCAGACAACGGCTGTCGGCATCGGCGGAGATCCGGTCAACGGCACCAACTTCATCGACGTGCTTGAGCTGTTCCTGGCCGACGACGAGACCAAGTCGATCATCATGATCGGCGAGATCGGCGGCTCGGCCGAGGAAGAAGCGGCGCAGTTCATCAAGGATGAAGCGAAGCGCGGCCGCAAGAAGCCGATGGTGGGCTTCATCGCCGGCCGTACTGCACCTCCGGGACGCCGCATGGGCCATGCCGGCGCCATTGTGTCGGGCGGACAGGGCGGTGCCGAAGACAAGATCGCGGCGATGGAAGAGGCGGGCATCCGCGTTTCTCCCTCGCCTTCGGAACTGGGCGTGACTCTCGAAGGTTTGCTGAAAGAACTCGCCTAACTTCCCCCGCAAGGGGCCACAGCGGACGCACGGCTCACCCCTCCCCGGGAAACCGCAGAGCCCGCAAAGTGATTGGTTCGTAGCGCCGGGAATATCTCCCGGCGCGGAAAGGTCATTGCCATGGGCAACGAAACGTTCGACTTCTTCCCCGACGATCCACAGCCGGGGCCGAGCTGGCAACGCAGCAACTGGCCCATCGTGGGGGGGCAGCATGAGGACGAACTCACCCAGGCGCTGGACCCCACCACGCTAAAGGCTCGCATCGAGAAGTCCGCCAAGAAGGCCGGAACTCCCATTGATGAAGGGCGCATAGAGGAAGCAGCGGCGGATTCCATCCGCGCAATGATGCTGATCCGCACATATCGCGTGCGCGGTCATCTCGCGGCTGACCTTGACCCCCTTGGCCTTTCACAGCGTCCGCAGCCCGAAGATCTCACGCCCGAGTACCACGGCTTCGTCGGTGCGGCTCAGGACCGGCCCGTCTATATCGGCGGCAACCTTGGCCTTGAGTGGTGCACGGTACGCGAGATCGTGCAGATCCTTCGCGCGAACTACTGCGGCAAGGTCGGCCTCGAATACATGCACATCGCTGACGTGGAGGAGCGCCGTTTCCTCCAGGACCGCATGGAAGGGGCCGACAAGGAAATCGAGTTCACGCCCGAGGGGAAAAAGGCGATCCTCCAGGCTGTGATCCGTGGCGAGCAGTACGAGAAGTTCCTGGGCAAGAAGTACGTCGGCACCAAGCGCTTTGGTCTGGATGGCGGCGAATCCATGATTCCGGCGCTGGAAGCCGTGATCAAGTATGGCGGCCAGCTCGGCGTGCGCGAGATCGTTTACGGCATGGCGCATCGCGGCCGCCTCAACGTGCTCGCCAATGTCATGGCCAAGCCCTACAAGGTCATCTTCCACGAGTTCTCGGGCGGCACGGCCAACCCCGAGGACGTCGGCGGGTCGGGTGACGTCAAGTATCACCTGGGCACCTCTACCGATCGCGAGTTCGACGGGATCAAGGTTCACATGAGCCTGATGCCGAACCCCAGCCACTTGGAAACGGTCAACCCGGTGGTACTCGGCAAGGTCCGCGCGTATCAAACATTGCAGGACGACATTGGTGACGACATCGGCGCAGGTGCCAAGCACAAGCAGGTGCTTCCGGTCCTGATCCACGGGGATGCTGCCTTCGCCGGCCAGGGCGTCGTCTGGGAGTGCTTCGGCCTGTCGGGTGTGAAAGGCTACAACACGGGCGGCTGCATCCACTTCGTCATCAACAACCAGATCGGGTTCACGACGAGCCCACAGTTCGCGCGCAAATCCCCATACCCTTCCGATGTTGCCAAGGGCGTTCAAGCACCGATCCTGCACGTTAACGGCGATGATCCGGCTGCGGTGACCTTCTGCTGCAAGCTGGCGATCGATTATCGTCAGACTTTCGGTCGCGACATCGTCATCGACATGTGGTGCTATCGCCGATTCGGCCATAACGAGGGCGATGAGCCAAGCTTCACGCAGCCGCTGATGTACGCGAAGATCAAGCAGCATCCGGCGGTAAGCGCGATCTATGCGAAGCGCCTCAAGGATGACGGCGTCATCGAGGATGCTTTTGTCGCGGAGACGGAGTCTGGCTTCACCGCATATCTTGAAGAACAGTTCGAGGCCGCGAAGAGCTACCAGGCGAACGAGGCCGACTGGTTCGGTGGTCAGTGGAGCGGCTTTCACAAGCCCGCTGATCCCGAGACGGCGCGCCGCAACATCGACACCAACATCGAGCCCAAGCTGTTCGAAAGCCTGGGTCGCACGCTGACGACCGTTCCCGACGACCTGACGATCCACAGGACGCTGGGCCGCGTGCTGGACGCGAAGCGCGAGATGTTCAAGTCCGGCGAAGGGTTCGACTGGGCCACGGCGGAGGCACTCGCGTTCGGCAGTCTCGTCTCCGAGGGGTACTCCGTGCGCCTGTCTGGTCAGGACTCCGGTCGCGGGACGTTCAGTCAGCGCCACGCCGTCTGGGTAGACCAGACCACCGAGCATAAGTACGTCCCGCTCGACAGCGTTCCGCATGGCCGCTTCGAGGTCCTGGACTCCACGCTGTCGGAATACGGCGTCCTGGGGTTCGAGTATGGCTACGCCAGCGCGGACCCGAAGACTCTCGTTCTTTGGGAAGCGCAGTTCGGCGACTTCGCGAACGGTGCGCAGATCATCATTGATCAGTACGTCGCTGCGGCAGAAGCCAAGTGGCTGCGGGCAAACGGCCTCGTGATGCTCCTTCCCCATGGCTACGAGGGTCAGGGGCCGGAGCACTCGTCAGCCCGTCTTGAGCGGTTCCTGCAGCTTTGCGCCCAGGATAACATCCAGGTGTGCAACATCACCACGCCGGCAAATTACTTCCACGTCCTGCGCCGGCAGATGCACCGTCCCTTCCGCAAGCCGCTGATCATCATGACGCCCAAGTCCCTGCTTCGTCACCCGCTGGCGAAGTCGCAGGCGTCCGATTTTACCGGCGCGCATTTCTTCCGCATCCTCTCGGACCCGAAGGCGGCTGAGGACAAGGCCACGAAGAGAGTGGTGCTGTGCTCGGGCAAGGTCGCCTACGATCTCCTGGAAGCACGGGATGCGGCAGAGATCGACGATGTGCAGATCATCCGGATCGAGCAGCTCTACCCGTTCCCGGGTGAGCCTCTGGCTCTGCGCCTGTCGCGCATGACCAATCTGGAAGAGATCGTCTGGTGCCAGGAGGAGCCGCGCAACAATGGTGCCTGGTTCTTCGTCGCCTCACAAATCGAAGAAGCCGCCGAGCAGGCCGGAATCAAGGTAGGGCGTCCGCGTTACGCGGGCCGTACTGCCTCCGCCTCGCCCGCGACCGGCCTTGCAAAGCGGCATGCCTCCGAGCAGGCTGCACTTGTTGCCGACGCCCTGGGCCTCTCGGTCCGGTCCGAAATCCGTCGCAAGCAGAAGGCTTGAGATAAACGATGTCCAGTGAAGTCAAGGTTCCCACTCTCGGCGAGTCCGTCTCCGAAGCCACTATCGGCCAATGGCTGAAGCAACCCGGGGAGGCGGTCGCCGCCGATGAGCCGATTGCCAGCCTCGAGACCGACAAGGTCGCGATTGACGTCATGGCCCCTCAGGCGGGCGTCATGGGCGAGCATATCGCCAAGGAAGGCGAGACCGTAACGGTCGGCGCCCTGATCGCCACGATCGAGGACGGTGCAGGCGCTGCTCCGGCGGCGAAGAAGGCTGACCCTTCAGCTACGGCGGGTCAGCAGGCCCCTGCGTCCGGTTCTTCGGCTCCTGCCCCATCGGCAAGCGAAGAGCCTGCGGCGGGCGCTTCAGTGCTGTCGCCAGCGGTCCGTCGCGCGGTGCTTGAATACGGCATCGATCCGAGCAAGGTGAAAGGCACCGGCAAGGACGGTCGCATCACCAAGGATGACGTTCTGGCAGCGGCGCAGGCAAAAACCGCGCAGGCCGAACCTGCCGGTTCCGCTCAGGCGCCGGCGCCTGCAGCCGCGGCTGAACGCCGCGAGGAGCGGGTCCGCATGACGCGCCTGCGCCAGACAGTCGCCAAGCGCCTCAAGAGCGCGCAGGACACGGCAGCGCTGCTGACCACGTTCAACGACGTCGACATGACGGCAGTGATTGCGGCGCGCAATAGCTACAAGGACGCCTTCGAGAAGAAGCACGGCATCCGGCTCGGGTTCATGAGCTTTTTCGCCAAGGCTTCGGTGCTGGCCCTCAAGGACATCCCTGCCGCCAACGCCTACATCGAAGGCGACGAGATCGTGTACCACGACTACGTCGACATTTCGGTGGCGGTCTCTGCACCGCAGGGCCTGGTCGTTCCGGTCGTCAAGGATTGCGACAAGCTGTCGTTCGCCGGTATCGAGAAGTCGATCGCCGAGTTCGGCAAGAAGGCGAAGGACGGCACTCTCACCATGGAAGACATGAAGGGCGGTACCTTCACGATCTCCAACGGCGGCGTGTTCGGTTCGCTGATGAGCACCCCGATCATCAACCCGCCGCAGTCTGCCGTGCTGGGCCTTCACCGCATCGAGGACCGTCCGGTTGTCCGCGATGGCCAGGTGGTGGTGCGTCCGATGATGTACATCGCCCTCTCCTACGATCACCGCCTGATCGACGGTCGGGAAGCGGTGACGGCGCTCAAGATCATCAAGGAAGCAATCGAGGATCCCACACGCCTGCTGATCGACCTTTGACGCGAGATCCGTCACTCACGCGAAAAGAAAGAGCTGGAGCCTTCCATGGCTGAATACGACTACGACGTGCTTGTCATCGGTGCCGGACCCGGCGGTTATGTCGCGGCCATTCGCGCGGCGCAGCTGGGTCTGAAGACCGCGTGTGCAGAAGGTCGCGAGACACTGGGCGGAACCTGCCTCAACGTGGGCTGCATTCCCTCGAAGGCGATGCTTCACGCTTCGGAATTCTTCGATGCGGCTGCGAACGGTGCGATGGCCAAGATGGGCATCAAGGTCACGCCAGAGCTGGATCTTGAGATCATGCACGCCCAGCGTCGCGATGCGGTGAAAGGCCTGACGGGCGGTATCGAGTTCCTGTTCAAGAAGAACAAGGTGGACTGGCTCAAAGGCTATGCGGCCTTCGAGGATGCGCACACCGTCAAAGTGGGCGACAAAGCGGTCTCCGCCAAGAACATCGTGATTGCCACTGGCTCCACTGTCACCCCCCTGCCCGGCGTTGAGATCGACAACGGCAAGGGCATCGTGGTCGACAGCACTGGCGCTCTTGAGCTGCCTGCGGTCCCCGGCAAGATGGTGGTCATCGGCGGTGGTGTGATCGGCCTTGAGCTGGGCTCCGTCTGGCGCAGGCTTGGCGCGGACGTGACCGTCGTGGAGTTCCTGGATCAGCTCCTTCCCGGCATGGACGGGGACGTGCGCAAGGAAGCTGCCAAGATCTTCAAGAAGCAGGGCATGACGCTGAAGCTCGGCACCAAGGTGACCGGCGTGTCCGTAAAGGGCAAGAAAGCCACGATCACCGTCGAGCCTGCTGCGGGCGGCGACGCGGAGAAGCTGGAAGCAGACGTCGTGCTGGTTTCTATCGGAAGGCGCCCGAATACCGATGGCCTGGGGCTGGAGAAGATCGGCCTCGCTACCAACCAGCGCGGCCAGATCGAGACCGATCACGACTTTGCCACCAAGGTGGACGGCGTGTGGGCTATCGGCGACGTAATCCCAGGACCTATGCTTGCGCACAAGGCAGAGGACGAGGGCATCGCCGTCGCCGAGAACATCGCAGGGATGACGGGCATCGTGAACCACGATGTCATTCCCGGCGTGGTTTACACCATGCCTGAGTTCGCCGGCGTCGGCCTGACCGAGGAAGCAGCGAAGGAGCGCGGCCCGGTCAAGGTCGGCAAGTTCCCGATGCTCGCGAACTCACGTGCCAAGACCAATCACGAGCCCGATGGCTTCGTGAAGATCATTGCCGACGCGGAGACTGACCGGGTGCTGGGCGTCTGGTGCATTGCCTCCGTCGCCGGTACGATGATCGCGCAGGCTGCACAGGCGATGGAGTTTGGCGCGACCAGCGAGGACATCGCCTATACCTGCCATGCGCACCCGACACACTCGGAAGCGATCAAGGAAGCCGCGATGGCTGTAACGGGCAAACCGATCCACACCTGACGTTACGTTGAAGGCGCCGCCCTCCCCTTTCCCAGCTCCATGGAGAAGCCTGGGAGGGCGGTCCTATCGCAACGAACCGGTCTCGCACACGACCGGGCGGGACCGGTAGCTTACCGGTTGGCAAGCATTTGGGTCTAGAGCAATGGCGTGGCTGTTCGCGTCAACTCTCTCCGGCTCCTGACACCTGTTGGGTTTATCGCTGCGATAACGCTCCTGCTCCGAGCCGGTAGCTTCTGGGGCGAGCAGATCGACTGGGATGAATGGAGCTTCATCCTCATGGGTGCGGACGTCGCCCGAGGCCATCTTCCCTTCGTCCACCAGTTCGACCTCAAACCACCGCTGGTCTTCTTTGCCTTCGGCGCCACGATTGCACTGTTCGGAAAGAGCCTGCTGGCCATCCGATTGCTGGGGGCGCTTTGCGTCTTCACGAGCGCCGTCCTCGTCTTTCTCATCACGCGCAGGTCCGTGGGCGATTGGCCCGCCTTGGCAGGAGCTCTTCTGACCGTTGCGCTTGCTTCGGCCCCGTTCGGCTTGGCGACCAGTTCAGAACTTCCTGCAATTGCCTTCCTCAGTGCGGCCGTATGGCGGTTGTCCCGGCACCCGCTCGCCGATCGTGATGCTGCCCTCGGCGGCGTTCTGGTTGCATTGGCAGTGCTTACCCGCACCAACTTGGCGCTCGTGGCCCTCGCCTTCGGCTTGCTGCTGCTCCTTGCTGCGCGATCGCCGCGCTTGTGCGTGAGCCGCACAGCATGGCTCGCCTACGGTCTCGCCGGCCTAGTGCCGCCGCTCTTGTTGTTGCTCGCCTACGCGGCCGCCGGAGAGCTATCGACTCTTCGGCTTGCAATGGTCGATGTCCCGCTCGCCTATTCAGGTCAGCTGACCGTGCCCGAGGTGGCCAGCCAGCATGCCGTGCAATTCTACTATACGCTTGTGGACACCCCACTGCTCTTTGCTCCGGCGGTCCTTCTTCTACTGTGCGGCACTGGCGTCGCTATACCCCGCATGCTGAGCACTGCTGAGGACGCGCATCGCTGGATGCTGATGACCGGGGCGGTGGGACTGGCCGCCGTCGCCTGCTCGCTCCTGATAGGAGGCGCCGCCTACCCCCATTACTGGCTTCAACTCATGCCCTTCGCAGGGTGCTTTGCCGCAGTGGCAGTGAAAGGCGCGGTACAGAGAGGCCGGACGACCCGCTGGCTTGCAGTGCTTCTCGTGCTCTTGCCACTTGCCGCTGCCCTTTCGGCGTCAGTCTCCCGAGCCCGCTCCACCTACAGCAGCCCGTGCGATATAGCCGAAGCCGCGAGCCACATTCGGGCGCATGAGAAATCCACGCCCGCTGTCTGGGCGCTCCACAAACACCTCATTCATTGGTTCCTGGATGCGCCGCAATTGTCCCGCGCCTCGGTTCACCCGGACAATCTCGCTCGGCACGCGATCATCGACACGCTTGCCGAGCATGATTACGTCGGCAGGAACGAGGTCGCGCGCCTGATGAGCCTCAAACCAAAGTATGTCGTCACCGATGCGGCCGGCAAGGGGGTGGCCTGGGTGCGTGACGATGGAGCGGATATCGACAGCTGGCTCTCCGCTCACTACTCTCTGGATGCCCGCTTCGGAGACGTTCTGGTATACCGTCGGCGCTAGCGCGCTTTCGCTACGAGCCTGCCGAATGCATCCGCGCTCATCGGACGCGCACGCAGGAATCCTTGGTAGTAAGCGCAGCCCTCCGTCTCGACACTCGTGCGCTGGGCCTCTGTCTCGATCCCCTCTGCGATCACCTGAAGATCGAGCGCCTGCGCCATGGCAACAATCGCGCGCAGCACGGCACGGTCCCGCCGATCCCGCCCGATGCCCTCGACCATTGCCCGGTCCAGTTTGAGGTAATGGAGCGGCAGCACTTTGAGATATCGGAAGTTGCAGAAACCCGCGCCGAAATCGTCGAGCGCCATGCGGATCCCGTTGGCAGAGAACTCCGCCATGATCTGCGCTGCGTGGCGCACATCTCCGATCAGCGACTGTTCGGTAACTTCCAGCGTCAGGCGGTGAGGCGGGAAGCCGGTCTCCCGCAGTCGGTCCAGCAGGTGCCGCGCGTAGCTCCCGAATGCGAGGTCGGCGGGCGTGATGTTGAGAGAGAGGCGCAGACTGGCCGGCCAGCTGCATGCCACATCGAGGGCGCGGCTGGCGATATGGCGGGACAACGGCGCGACGTGGTCGGTCCGCTCGGCGATAGCGAATAGCGCCCCTGCCCCCACTCTGCCCAGTTCCGGATGATTCCAGCGCGCCAAAGCCTCCGCACCCACCAGCCGGTCATCGGGGAGACTGAATTGCGGCTGAAACAGCACCTCGATCTCGTCCCGGTCAATGGCGCCGAGCAGGTCAACTTCCAGTTGAGACGAGGAACGACCGTGCGGCGTCTTTTCACCGCTGGCCCACACCAGCCGCGCACCCTGCTGCAATGCCGCTGCGCTCAGAGCCTGACCCAGCCGGTCCAGCATAGAATCCACGGTTTCACCGCTGAGCATGCGCACCAGCCCGATGCGCGGAGACAGTCGCAAGACGCCCTCAGGCACTGCAAGGGGCCGGGCGATCGCCTCGCCGAGCTCACCGGCCACAAGTTGCCAACGCTCTCGGCTGCACTCTTCTGCTGTCAGCAACAGGAAGGATCCGCCACCGGCACGGGCCACCAGCCAGTGCCCGTCCAGTTCACCGGCTGCGAACCCGCCAATGCGCGCGGCAACTTCCTCGAGCGCGCCGTCACCTGCCGCCTCTCCATATGCAAGGTTCACAGCGTCGAGACGCCGCAGCCCGACGAGCATCGCCTGCAACGGTGCGCGCTCCGGATCGATCCCTTCGCGGCCCATCCACTCGGTGATACGATCGCGCAGCGAGTCCAGGCCAGCGGCAGGTCCCACGGGCGAGCGGCGCTCGTCCTCTGCGCTTTCTCCGCGCTCCTCAGGTGTGTGTGCTTGTTGGCCTTCCGCGCGCATCACACGTCCATAGCCGCAAAAGCGCTTGCCAAACACTTCCAAATTAGACAGCCCACCGCTTCAAGGTGGGACGACGGAACCGTGCCGAGCTTCGGCAGCAAGGGTGATCGATGAGCGAGGAACGCAAGCTGGCGCTGGTCGTCTCTGACAGCCCCAAGGCGCAGAAGGGCGCCGAGACACTGCGGCAGCTTCATGACTGGGTAGCACCCGCCGATGCCGACGCGCTGGTTGTGGTCGGCGGAGACGGGTTTCTCCTGCACGTGCTGCACGAAATGCTGAAGTGGGACCGCATGCTGCCCTGCTACGGCCTGAATCTCGGCACCGTCGGCTTCCTGATGAACGACACCCATCACAATGGCCGCTCGATCGGCTGCCGTGTAGCAGACGCCCACCCGGTCGCGGTACGGCCGCTGGAGGTGTACGTCACCACCCAGGGCGGGCAGGAATTCTGCTACTACGCGATCAACGAAGTCTCGCTACTGCGTGAAACGCGGCAGACGGCCAAGCTGGAAGTGCGCATCAACGGCAAGGTGCGGATGGAGGAACTGGCAGGCGACGGAATACTGCTTGCCACTCCCGCAGGATCAACGGCCTATAATCTCTCCGCTGGGGGCCCCATCCTGCCTTTAGGCTCGCGCATGCTTGCGCTCACGCCGCTCAGCCCATTCCGTCCCCGTCGCTGGAAGGGCGCGATCCTGCCCGAGAGCGCTGAAGTAGAATTCCGCATCCTTGAACCCGGCAAGCGTCCGGTCGCCGCCGTCGCCGACCAGAAGGAAGTGCGCGAGGTACGGGACGTGCGAATCGTGGCATCGCAGAAGAAGGAACTGACCCTGCTTTTCGATCCGGGATCGAGTTTAGAGGAACGCATTTTTTCCGAGCAATTTCAGGTCTGAACACCTTACCTGCATCATCGCGCGGCAAACAATCGGATTTCTGAACCAATCTCCCTTGCCAAACGAATCCAGGCTGCTATACGCGCACCCCTGCCCAGGGCGGCAACGCCTTAGGCCGCTCCCCGATAGCTCAGCGGTAGAGCATTCGACTGTTAATCGAATGGCCGTAGGTTCGAATCCTACTCGGGGAGCCAGTTTCTTCCATAAAATCTCGCTAATCTGCTGGTTTCAGCCGCGCTAATGTCTCACTCTAAACAACAGGTGAGACATTCTCAATCATTAGCGACGGCCTTTTCCTCTGTTTCCATCACGCTCTTTTCCCATGCGGAGAGCTGAGCCATCGCTGAGTCGGCAAGGGCGGCTTGGTCTGCTTTCTCGATGTAGCGAGCGAGCGTCTTGTCGCTGCGCTGTCCGCTCACGGACTTCATGTCCTTGTTGGTCATCCGAAGTTCCGCCATGCGGCGCAGGGTCGCCTTGCGCAGGCCATGCATCGTGCAATGCGGCAGACCAGCAGCAACACACGCCTTTTTGAACCACACGCCAAAACTGGCCGCACTTTTGAAGGGGCGCCCGCGTTCAGTGATGAGAAAACAGAACGGGCTCGTGTCCTGTGGAGGCATGGCCACGATAGCTTCCAGTAGTTGCGCAGCGATAGGAAGCCAAAGGGTCTCCCCGGTCTTCTCCTGAGAGACAGGCAGGCGCCCATTCTTGACCTGCGCCATGCCCATCGTCACCACGTCCGAACGGCGCTGATCCGTCCAGAGCGCGAGTTCCATGGCAAGCCGCTCGCGAGTACCGAGCTTGTGATACGCGCGGTACTGCATAATCTCTTCTTCGGTCCAAGTGTGGAAGCCGTGCGACCTTTCGCCTGCCGGGGCTTTCACCTTACCCGCTAAGCTCGCCGGGTTCTTGTCGATCATGCCGGACTTCATCGCGAAGTCGAACAGCCGCACCAGCTCCTTGCGCAGCTTACGCGCCGCGTGCAGGCCGCCCTTTGTCTTATTGCCGGTGCCGGTCTTGACCATCTTCTTTGCGATGATCTTGTCTATCGCCTCAAAGGTGATCGTCGAGACCTGACGATGGCCGCGCGGCTTATCACCGTTGCGAAAGTCTTCCAGGACAGCGCGGATCTTCTGCTGCGTCACCGATGAAGGCCCAAGCCGCTCCGGTACGCTCATGTAGCGGTCAAGCAGGTCGTCCAGCGTCCCTGGCTTAGCGCGGCTAGACGGTGCAGGCTTATCGATCTTGCCCGGATTGTTGAACGCCTCATATTCCGCGCGAAACTCCTCAGTGCCAAGTTTGGCCGTGAAGTACCCGGTCGGATAACCGGCGCGGCGAAAGCGATAGCGCACTGTGCCATGCTGGCTTTCAAACTTGCTGACATACTTCGGCAGAAAGCGGTTCGTGCCAGCGCGCTTGCGGGGCATTACTCGTCATCCCATTCGTTCATAGCGGGTGCCGCGCCAGCATCGCCGACGATCAATTCGATACGTTTGTTCTTCAAGTCGAGGACAACGCGCATCGGCACGCCAGAGGACTTCCACGTCTTCTGCGCCACCTTCGCGGCTCGCTCAATATCAGCCTGACTGATACGCGCTGGCGCACTCATCCCTGCCTCTCCCCCATCACATCGCGTACGAAGGCTTCCACCTCCGGGTATTTCCGTTCTCCCAAGGCTTTTCTCAGGCGCTTGCGAGTAGCCACACGAGGGAGTGGCGCTGGAGGCCAGCCTAGCGAACCGTAGGCGTAGGGCCAGTTGCCGGTCCAAACCTCGAACCCGCATATGGTGCACCGGTTGCCGTTGATCATGACCGGATCTTCCATGTCGAGAAGATCGTTAAGCAGGCGATCCCATTTCTCGCAGGTCGGGCTATTCTGGGTCGAGTATGTCGGCAGTAGGCGATACCAGTCGATCATCCCTGCCTCTCCCCGATACGCTCCCTGCGCGCAATCTCCGCGCTGATGAGGGTCGCCACCTGATGAGCGAGTGGATCAAGATCAGACGTGGCGTCATCCAATCCGAGAAGGTATGCGGGCGAAACGCCAAGCGCATGAGCAAGTGACCACACCGCACGTACGGTCGGATTGCGTGACTTGCCGCGCTCCAGTTCCCAAACGTGGGACTTGGTGAAGCCAGAAGCTTCGGCCACTTCATCCAAGGTCATCTTTCGCGCGGCGCGGGTTTCTTTGATCCGGCGTTGGAATGCAGCCATGTCAGGCTGCCTCTCCCCGTCACGCCACAGGCGCCGCATATCCGAATGGGTTAACGGTTGGGTCATGCTGCCTCCAGAAGTGGCAATTGCTGTTCCAGGTGCGCCGTCATCTGCCGAGCGATCGCAGCGGCAATGCCCGGATAGGTCTCGGACCTCATGCCAGCGCGTTCCTCGGACGGTCCGAGGCGGTTCTGTCCGCTGTCTGTCTGGTTGGCCCATCGCTCGACGGTCTTTCCTGATTGCTCCACCAACCGCCCCGGCACCCATTCTGAGCGGGCGGGGATTGTCAGCGGCGGCAGTCCGTTCTTCATCCAGAGACAGGTGCGCTTGCTCGCGTCGTCTCCGAACTGGTACGGCTGCACCGTCTGCGTGCATGGTTCGATCTTCGTGCCGATAATACCGACAGGGTTCTCGAATACTGCTGGCTTGCGGTCGCGTTCGACGCGCTCAAAAAGACGCCTCACCTGATCCAGCGACCATAGCGTGCAGGCTTCCCTTCCATGCGAGCGCTTGTTCCAGTGCAGGCCGGAGCCGCTCAGGTACGTGCAGACGGGATGCAGGACAGCAAGGTCTGCCGCGCGCCACATCCGCGTCTCCATGAAGTCGAAGGCGCTGCCCTGCCAGTGCATCCCGAGGCGCTGCGGAGGCGCGGTGTCCACCTCGATGGCGTCCCAGCCTACAGCATTGAAGGCGGAGCGCATGACGCCTGACCGCGCAAAGAGAATGACGGCAAGGCCTCTCACACCCCTTCCCCCACCAACATCACCAGATCCCCGATGGTCTGGCATTGTTCAAAAGCCCGCTCGCATATGTCGCCGTGCTCTTCCTCGATGGCCTGCCTGATGCAGAGCATGTCGAGAGGGCAGCAGAGCAATTCTGCAAAGCTGGTCTCTTCGGTAAGCTCGGGGACTTGATCGCGGCCTTTGGATAGCTCGCGGTGGATGAGGGGGATCATGCTGCCCTCCGAACGATACGAAGCATGGCTGTCGGCACGTTCGTTCCGGCCTCTGCAAAGCTGGCAACGGGCAAATCTCGCCACTCGCCTTCAAGCTCGCCGTGGTCATAGCGGGCTGTGGCGGGCAGGATCGAAACCAGCGTGCCGCCGGGCTTCAGGAAGCGCAGCGCGTGGTTGACGTGCTTAACGTAGTGCTTGCCGTAGAACGGCGGGTTCATAACCACAACGTCGAACTCTTCCGTCGGTGGATGCTCAAGGAAATTGGCCGTTAGGACCGCATGGCCTTTCGCCCGCGCCTCTGCCGCTCGGCCCGGATGATACTCGATGCCAAAGCCCCGCTGCCCGCGTGCGCGGATGCCATCGAGAATACGGCCATCGCCGCATGATGGCTCCAGCACGCGCAAGGCTGGCGGGTTGTTGTGATAGTATCGCCGTTCATGGATACCGGCGAACTCCAGCGCCTCAGCAACGACAGGCTCCGGCGTCCAGTAGAACTGCAAGTCCTTCGAAACGGCAGTGCTGGCGCTCGGCTTTACACCCTCTGGCTCGGCATCCGGCAGCACTTCGCCGTAGAACTCGGCAAGAGCCTTGTTGATGTCGTGCAGCGCCCACTTGTCGAAGAACACATGAGCGTTGCCGTTGCCGAACCGGCGAACTGTCAAGCCGCGGTCGACAGTTGGGAACGTCTCGACCTTTCCATACCGGTCGCTCTTTGAGTAACTCCGACCGTCAAGGACAGCATCCTCGCCTTGATCGTTAGCGCAGTTGATGGCTCTCCATTCGGACCACTCGAAGGCCGGTTGCCCGCGCAGGGCCGCCAGAGCATTCACCATGTCGCGGAAGCGATCGCGCGCGTAGCTGGAGCTATACTCGCCCCAGCCTTGCAGGATCACCCGCTTCGGCAGGCCCTTCACGCCAATCCGCACCTTCGTGTGCGACTTGTAGGCCGGATCCAGCGTAGTGAACACTTCGGCCAACCCCCGCAAGATATGGAAGCGCGGGCGGGTCAGGTAATCCCCAAACGTCGCTTTCGTGTTGTCCAGCGTGAGCGGCGGCGGATCGGCAAGCGCCTGGTCAAACAGCTTCTTATCCTGCGCCGTGGCAACGCTCTCGATCTGGAGGCGATTGTAGACTGCGCGCCACCCCGATTTGAGCAGGTTCTTGCGCAGGCTATTCGCGTGCAGGTAGGACTTGGACCCGACAGGCTCGACGAACACGCCCTGCACCGTCATCGCCATTCCGAGACGGTCAAACGCCTGATCGAACTCAGCGATGGCTTGTTCAACGCTGGCGTCCTTGGCCTCGTACTCGCCGATGATGTCAGCCACGGTTGTGGGCAGTGCGATCGCGTTCACATCAACACTCCCGCAACAACACCCGCAGCAACAGCCACCGGGATAGCGTAGACAAACCTCCATGCTGACGAGCGGCGATGGAGCGGCCCGTTGATCTGCGTCCACGTCAGGCCAGATGTACGGGTGCCGGTGATGCTCTGGCAGGGCTTGGAGGAGCGGTAGGAATAGGCACTCACGAAACACCTCCCACAAACCAAATGAGGACCATGACCGCGACAGCGGCGAATAACCCCGCAAAGAGAGCGCAGATGCCCGCGATGAGGTCAGGTTGATCGCACCAGAGGGCATCGCTGCGAAGATCGCGAAACTCGCGGATGAATTGATGGTCGCGGCGGCTCATGATGCGCCTCCATTCGTGTTGTTCCATTCCCGCTCCAGAAAGGCGCGGCGTTCGGGTGAAAGGCTGGCTAGGTGACGCTCTGCGCGGCGGGCCTCGTTGCTGTACCAATCGCGCTCATCGTCATCATCGAGCGCGAGGGGCGTGCCGAGGGCGGTAAAGTGCTTCATGCTGGAGCGCTCCAAGGAAGGAGCGGGTTGTCATATCCAAGCATCAACGGGTGCTTAGGATGTCCGCAGTTCGCGACCGGCCCGATGCTGAACATCGGCGTCGAACCGGCAATCGCCAAGAACCGGCGAAAGCGCGCCCGCTGATACTTGGGCTGCTTACTGACTGGCCCCCAGGCAACGACGATACGATCCACGCTGCTGACGATGCGCCACAGGTGGTCATCGTTCTCAGGGCCGACAGGATCGGACACCTTCCCCAGATCCCGCACATTGGTGGCGCGGTAAGCGAACAAGTTGCCGACAATTATCCGGCCCCACTGGTTGCGCTCGCCAAACCCTTTGAGCTTGCGGATTGTGGCATCGTCCTGTTCGGCATCTGCGGTGCTCGGGTTGACCATGATGACAGCAGTCGCGCCGTCACCGTGTCCTCCACGCTCAAGCCGATACCGATAGCGGCCACAGTCGGAGATAACCGCCGTCATGCGCCCATCCCCCATGTCGAAGCCACATGGCTGCCCCGCCATCCCTCGTCAGGCAGGCCGTAGCCCTCTGGCTCGTCGAAGTGCTTGGCGAGAACGAAAGCAAAATCGCCGTCGTCATCGCCGTCCGTGGCGAGGTATCCCCGCGCCGCGTCCTCAAGCGCCTTCACCTCGCAATCGCGCAGACAGATGTTCAGAGCAGCCCGTGCGCCTTCAGTGACGATGCGGTGAGCGAGGGTGGCGTTCTCGTCGATCTCGGCTGTGAAGCGGTGCGAATGTCTCATCGGCCTGCCTCCAGGGCACGCCAGACGGCCCGTCCTCGCTCGATACTCGCTTTGTAGTCCTTGAGCATCTGACCGAACATGCGATCGGATGGGGCGGCTTTCTTACCGCCCTTCTCCAGTAACGAGACGGCTGCGATCAAACTGACCGTAACGTCCTTGAGCGCACCCACCTGCTCAGCCGTCGCAGCGTTCGCCCGTTCCTCGACTGGCCAATTTAGTGCAGCAAGAGCCAACGACCGGTAGAACGACTTGGTTGCTTCTTCCCAAGTCCACGCAAGAGGCCCTTTCATCTCCATGTGCGCCGCATGGACCCGCCGTGCTGCCTCCATGATGGTTCCCTCGGGCATCAGCGCCTTGTCGGGCTTGCGGGGCCATGCTGCGTAGAGTTCGCAGTCACGCGGCGCGATGCCGCTCATCCAGTGGAACTCGCCCTCGTCGAAGTAGGCGACGTGTTGCAGCGCCTTGTCGCCCTGCTGTTCGGAGGGATTAGAGCGGCTACTCGATTGAAGGGCCTCCAAGTCAACGATCCAGCCATTGCTGCCGCATCGAGTGCATTCAGTATGGCAAGCGTCCTCATCCAGTCCGTCGGGGTAGCCGCCTTCTCCATCACACTGCGGGCAGACCTTGACGGCCTGCTCCATCGCGCCGCTCGCGTCTTGATCGGTCATGGCTTGGATAGCCTCGGGGGTGTGCGTCATGCTGCACCTGCCGGTTCGAAGTAGACGCCGATGATGTTGTGCTGACAGAACTCGGCCTCGCAAACGTCGCCTTTCCAAACGCGGACGTAAGGAATATTGCAGTGCAAGCCGGGCTTGGTGCATGCTTCGATGCGCGTGACATCGCTGCGCCCAACGGAATAGTAATGCAGCTCCTCGCCGGAGAGAAAAACGTCGATCTCGCGGATCGTTTGCTCAACGGGGTGAATGTTCACTTGAACCTCCCAATCTCGATGTCGGCAGCTTCGATGTCCTCGCTCAGCTTCTTGAGCATGGCGTGGCTGTCGTGTTCGGGGTGCTGGTCGCGCAGAACAGCGTCATGCGGCAGCCTCCCACCGGGAGCGCGCTACACATTCCGTCCATCGCACCTGAACCTGCCAGAAGCCGTCGCACCAAAGGCATTCGCGAGTATCGCCAGCTTGCCGCCAGCGCGTTTGCTCGCCGATGAAGAAGCCATTGTGTTCAGTGTCGATCGCGCATCGACCGGCAACTGTGTACCGCTGCCAAAACTCATCCAACTCAGTCAGAGAGCTAGTTGGTATGGTCCAGCACCAGACATCTGCCTTGCGCCCTACCCCTAGGACGCGGTTAAGGCGTGACCCGATGAACCATTGATCTTCGTCGATCCAACCGATCAGCTTGTCGCCATCTTTGTCGGCATAAACCAGCGGCAAGGAGCGGTTTCTAGCGCTTTGCTTCGTGAGCCACGCCCTCAAGTTCGGGCTGTACTTGTCGCCTTGCAGAGCGATGATGTCGCTAAATGAGGTCACGCCACCTCCCCCGTCTCAAACGGCTCAGCCGAGAGGGCTGCGGGAGGGGTAAGAAGGGGTGCCCAGTGGGTGGGCGGGCCTTTTGCGCCTTGCTTGATCCGCAGGCGCCACCAGTCGCCATCAGGCAGAACCAGCTCAGGTTTCGGCCAAGCACCGCCCACAACAAGGATGCGCTCCTTATGGGTGTGGTTCGGCGCGCTCTCAATCGGACGCCAACCCGGCACAATCATCAGCCCCAGATCAGCCAGCGTGTCCTTGACCGCTCTAAGCGTGTCTTTCGCTACCATGGGACCGCCTACCTCTGCGCGGATAGCGGCAAGAAGGCGGGTGTCGATTTCGGAGGGGGTCATGCTGCCCTCCGGAGGTCGCCAGCGTTGAGGCGCGACCATTCGGCATGTGCTTCCGCCATGTGCTGTTCACGGTTGGCTTCCCAGTCGGCGGCGAAAGCCAGTTCGCCAGCGCTGGTCAGGCTGTTTGCGAGACCGAGAATGGGGCGGTGCCGGTAGCAGTGCGCCCGGTGCATGTGCTCCAGCTCAAGATCGATGCTGGCCTTCGGGTCTTTGCGGAAGATGCGGCACATGGCCTCGACTTCGGCCAAGCGAAGGTGATCGGCGTGCATGAGAGCAAACGGCGGGGTCTTCTCTGACCAGTCGCGGCGCTGTGAGGTAGAAAGCATCTGGTGGTCTCCAGCTTGCCTACCGGGTCTGCGCTGTTCGGCTCATCGGTGGGCTTGATGGAGACTGGGTATAAAACATACCGACTTTGGTCAAGCGAAATCGGTATAAAAAATACCCGATCCTACTTTCTGCCCACACCCACCCCAACGACAGCAGCCGCCCGAGATCTCTCCCGAGCGGCCGTGTGGTGTTAGTGATAGAGTGAGTTAGGCTAGGCCTTCTTCCCGCCGAAAAGTCCGGTGATCACTAGCCCGATTAGGCCGATCACGGAAACTGCGGTGCTTCCCGCGATGATAGCCAGGATCGTCTCCGGCAGAGCAAAGCCTACTTGCAGCCCGCACGCCACCAGCACGATCCCAACCGCTACACAATACCAAGCCACGAACCTGAACACCTTGTTGACGTAGGGCTCCAGCATTCGAGCCTTCACCCGGTCGATGCTCGTCTCTTGGCGAATGCGTTCTAATTCGGCTTCTGCGTTCGCAAGCGCTTCGGTCATCGACCCCAAGCGTTCGTAGGCAGCCTCCAGCTCATCGATTTCACCGTTGCCATCAATGTCGATGTCAACCGGCGCTTTATCGATCGCGGAAGGCTTAAGCGGCTCCGGCGACACTGTTACCGATCGTTGTATAATGATCTTTGATCATGCCGTTCGGGATCGTACGGTTCTTACCCGATCCGCCAGCGAACACGCGAGACCAAGGGGTCTTCGTCTGGTGCGTCAATGCCGACAGTCGCGATCCTGTCAGGCCACCGTACCGCTTCCATACCCGGTCAATGATATCCTTTTCGGTAGGAGTCAACGTGGCCTTGTATGGAGGCAGTCCGGACGCCTGGTGAAGGAAAAAGCGCGCCGCGTCATCGTCGTCAGGGGTAAGAAGACGATCGATCGACTTGCTGCCGAAGTACTTCGTATGATCGTACAGGTCGCTATAAACCGGGCCGTAATTCCAGGCCTGCGGTTCTTCGGCTGTCAGGGGCTCACCAGTGATGGCCAGCGTCCAGCCATGCGCGAAATATACGAGCTTCTGGAGCTGCATCTGCGTGAGCCCGGCTGAGCCAGCCTTCGCGAGGAATTCGTTAGCAATGGCAACAGCTCGATTCATAGCTATCCACACCCTTGCTAAAGAGGCAACATGCCTCTCCGGAGAGGATATAGAGCGTTCGTGAGATGTTCGCAACGCCTCAAGCAGCTTTCCTTTCGGCCTGCCGATAGCGCGCAAGGTACTTCGCAAACTCCGGATCGGGATCGGTAAGGCACAGTCCCATGGACGCGCATTCGCGCTCAATCGCGTCCAGGTAGCGCACCATCTGCCGCACCTTCATTTCACTGGTGACTGGCACGAAGCGCATTACTTCTACCTTCAACTCGTAGGGTAGCGGCTTGAGCGTCTGATCGTATATCGCCCGAAAATCTGCGCTATCCTCTCGCAGGATTGGCACACCGTGGCGCAGCTTCCATTCCCGCTGTACCTCGTCCGGTCCGCGGTCGCCGAGCTGATGCGCCACCTCGGTAGCCCAAAGCCATTGCAAGGCGTTCTGATCTTTGGTGCGGTCGCGGCCATCGACCGTAGACACGGTGATTGGAAGCGGGCGGCTGCGAAGGAACCTGATCCAAAGCTCAAGTTGTTCAGGAGATTCGATGATGCGCTCTGTCATCGCGTGCGCTCCCGTTGCTCAAGCCTGATCTCGGCCGCCTTCGGACTGGCTGCGGCAAACTCGGCTGCAAGGGCATGAAGGTCGATGCCGTGAGCCCGCTCGAAAGGCCCCTCGCCTATCCGGTGCTGCTCTGAGTGATGGTCCCGGCAAAGACTCACGGTGAACCAGTCGGACGGCTTGCGGCCGGTCCCCGCATCGGAACCGGCGCGAATGTGTGCGACCTCTATAGGCATCTGCTGACAGCCTGGAACGACGCAATGGTGTGAGCGGACGAAGGAGCAATGGGCCTGAGAGCGCCACCTCTCTGACCGGTTCCGCTTCCTGGCGATGCGCTGAGGCAGGCCCACGGTCAGTCCCATCCCGGAATATCGTCGTCGATGACGTTGCCGCCCCAGCCACCGCTTGCCTGTCCGCTGGATTGGCCGCGCTCGCCGTTCTTCGCGCCGTCGAGCATGGTGAGCACACCGCCCATTCCGCCGACCACGATCTCGGTGCTGTACCGATCGTTGCCACTCTGGTCCTGCCATTTGCGGGTGCGAAGCTGGCCTTCGATGTAGACCTTGCTACCCTTGCGCAGGAAACGCTCGACCACGCCGACAATGCCGTCACTGGTGATAGCTACCGAGTGCCATTCTGTCCGCTCCTTGCGCTCGCCGGTCTGCTTATCCTTCCAGCTTTCGGAGGTGGCGATGCGCAGGTTTGCGATGCGTCCGCCATTCTGGAAGGATTTTACCTCAGGGTCGGCGCCAAGGTTGCCGACGATGATGCACTTGTTGACCGAGCCTGCCATTACGCTGCCACCTTCTCTTCATTGATGCGGAAACCGGGAATTCCCCGAACGCGGGTTGCCTCGTTGCGCACGTCTCGATCCGCCCAACGCTGGAGCAGCGCGTGGAAGTCGGCCATGAACTCCGGGTTTGTCTTGTAGTGAGCGTATGCAGCGCCCCAGGCACCGGGCTCGCCGCTCGGAACTGCGCTGTAGACGCTGCGCAGCCCCACGGCGCGGAAGCCTTCGCCCCCGCCGACCTGAACCTTCTCCTTGCCGACGCTTTCGGCCATGCGGATAAGGTTCTTCGCAGCGGCAAGAGCATCCTCGGCGCGGTCCATCTGCTCAAGATCGGTGCTGACCTTGGCCTCTTCGCGAAGCGCTATGGCCTCCTGCGCAGCCTTCGCAGCGGCGGCAGCGGCTTCATTCCCGCGTTCCTTGCGCGCTTCGTCCTGCTTCCTCAGCCATGCCGCCGACAGATTGCCTGTGGCCAGCACGGCTTTCGTCAGAGCCCCGTCAGGCGTCTTCTTCAGGCCCTTGGCGGTATAGCTGTTCTGCCAAGTGGCGATCTCAGCAAGGGCATCGTTTAGCGGCTTCTTTTCCTTTGCCGCTGTGTCATTCACGAGCGCGGCTGCCTCCTGCAACATGCGGTGCAGTTTGCCTACGGTAGCGGCTTGATCTTGGTTCTCGATCGCCGCGCCATCTGCCCAGTTGGAGGCTTCGACCAGAAGGTCGGCAACGTGGATCTCGACTGCTTTGCGACCCTCTGGTGCGGGCGCCTGCTCATCCTCGACCGGAGGACCGCCGTTGTCTCCAATTACCGCCTCGCGCGGCTTAGGCGTCAGGTTCTTCTCGATAGCCTCAGCTTCAAGCTTCGACACATGAGCGTCCAGAGCTTCGATTTCCGCGGTGCGTTCAGGCTCTGTGCGCCGCAACTTGTTCAAGGCGTTTTTCGCGTAGGAAAGCGGCATGGTCGCGATCTCGACCTCGCCCTTGCTGGATTTGTACATCATCAGGAGAGGCCCTTTCAGTAGGGAATGTCATTGGGGTCGATGTCGGCAGTCTCGCCGCCATCAGCCTGACCGGCGCGATTGCTTTGATCTTTCGCCATGTCGGCGAGGCGCTGCTCGAGACGCTCTACCGCGTCGTCGTACTGCTGCTTATTGAGGAGACGCAGGTTCTTGACGCCGTAGTGCTTGAGCAGCGGCTCATCGGCGGTGCTGGTGGCCTTCAGAAGGTTCGCGAGTTGCGCCCATGCTGCGTCTGGCATGCCTTCAGGCTCACTCGCAGCCTGTCCGCCGCGCGATCCGCCATTCTGCCCACAAGGCGCCACATCGTGCGTGGTCGCGTCAGCGTCGTTGTCGCCCTCAGTCGGGATGGCGAACGCCATAAGCGCAGCGTACTTGTAGGCGGCAGACATGGCCTTGTTGGTAGCCTTGTCGGCACTGTCCATCGCCTCGCCAAAGGTCCTCACGACGTGCCGCGAGCCGTCTTCGGCAGCGATAAAGTCGAACTCAGCCTCTACGGTTACGTTGAAGAGGGCGCCGCCGCTGTTGCTTTTACGCTCGACAACCTCGCGAGATAGCATGCGAGGCAGGATGCTCAGGCTATGCCGCGCGAGCAGCGGCGCCAGCGCGTTGTAAACGTCATCAATGCCGCGGAACTTATACTTCTGCTGCTGATTGCTGCGGTCTTTGCCGATACCCTCTTTCGCCAGGTCGGCCTGCACGGCTGCGATCTTCGCGTAGACGGCCGGTGGATGCGCGGCCTCGATACGGGTCTGAGCGTTCACGGAAGGATCTCCATCGGGCGACATGCCCTGATGAAGACTGGGTATAAAACATACCGCCTTTGGTCAAGCGAAATCGGTATAAGAAATACCCGCCGCTAGATTTAGCCGCCCGGAACCCCCGCTATTTCAGATCTTTTTGAGTGCATTCCTTGTTGCGAATCGCCCAACCCCCATCTGGATATTCGACTCGCTCGGTTCCGCATGCCCCTTGCGCTGTCATGCGCGCGACCTTAGCGCTGTTCTCAAGGTTGACGTTATGATTGAACGTCTTACGGAGACTTTCGAGGGCGTCTGACTCGGCTTTCAGCCAATCCCGAAGTAGATCCATGTCGCCTTTTAGCTTACGGTTTTCTTCCTCTAAGCGCGCCAAGCGGACATCCATCCTTTGGACAGATTTCACGGCTTCTTCGGCTGCTATTCCACGGATGGCATTCTCGGATCTTGCTCGCGGTATGTCGTCGCAACCGGCCACAGCAAAGACCGCAACAATCGCATACCAACGCATACACTACCCCAAATCAATAACGCTCCGGTATACACGGCCTACCACTGTCCAATCGCGATCTGGCGCCAAAAAGATAGGTCTATTCGCCGGATTAGTCGAATAAGGCTCAAGGCGGGCAACGGGATCATCGTAGTATCGCTTGTAAGTCGTCTCGCCTCTTAGCGAAAAAAGGTAGAAGGCGCCCGGTATAAGGTCGCGATCATCGGCATTGACAAATATACGTGATCCTTCAGGGGACACGCGATCCATACTGTCGCCCTGCACATCAGTGGCAAACCATTCACCTGGCCCCAGTCCATCAACAACGACGCTTGCTTGATCGGGGGTATCGTGGATCGCAGTAGCGTCTGCCAGCGCACCCGCTTGGACCCATCCTATTACGGGGATCTCCTTTGCGGTTTTCCGGTGCGGCTTATCTGGCTCCCGCATCGGCGGCGTGCCGCTGTAAAGCCACTCGGCACGCACCTTCAGTCGCCCCGCGTAGACCATCGCCTTCTTGAAGCTGAAGGGCATATTGCCGTTCGCGTTACTCTTGAGCGTGTTGTAACTCCACCCAAAGCGATCAGCCGCCTCGCGCAAGCTAAGGCCCGCCTCCTTCAACGCCAACTGTAAACGATCACCGCTCTCGCTCATCCGGAGCGGGCTAACGTGAAATCGGGTATACGTCATACCGAATGCGCTTGACGCGTGCGGGTATGTTTTATACCGTGCAGATCATGCCGAACAAACCCGCTCCAGCATTGCCGTCTCATAAGGCAATCATCGCCCGCAACGGCGGTCCAGCTTCGCTCGGCCGCAAGATCAACGTAGATCCGAATACGGTCAAGGGCTGGAACCGCCTTGACAGTATTCCGGCGCCTCATTGGCACGCGCTCGCGGAAGCGAATGCTGCAACTCTAGATGAGCTAGCCGCAGCTGCCGCGCGCAGGATCGCAGCATGAGCGCGCCGAAGCATCCGCTCTGGACTCCGATCATGACCCCGGAGTTTGTTCAAGAATATGAGCAGCGCGTTGCAGATCGATTGCAAGGTGAGGCGGCCGATCTTCATACCCCGGCGCGCCGTCCATCAGGTCGGCAAGTTCCCTCAGGCGCTCGGCGATTGCTTTTCCTTGCCCTGATTGCAGTAAGCCTGCTCCTCCCAGCGTCATCGCGCAATGAACGGCAACGTGCAAAGCCGCGAAGGCGACTTGGGTTTGTATTTCCGCTTCGTCGGTCATGTGTATCTGCTTCTCGTGCTGGCCTCGACAGCCGCACGATGGCCGAAGCTGGCGGGGCGCACAACCTCGCCAGCGGAGGTGCCGCATGACGCCCGTCTGCGCAGCCTGCGGCCGCCTTCACTGCGAACACCCGGATTTGGTGTTCAGCGGTCTCGTCCCTTCTCGGGAGAGCAAGCGGTGAGACCCTCTCCCGACAATCCTGTCCCCGAAACCCCCACCAGCAAGTTCGAGCTTCGCCGCTGCGTCATCCTGACCTTTGCGCGCTCGATCTTCCCCTACGCCGCTTTCCGCGCCTCCGAACGTCGCTGGGCTCATCGTCCGGCTGTGAATGATGGGGCGCTTTTTCATGGAGACATTTCCTAATGTCGCAACGCAGCACTGTCCTTCCGGCAATTGAGCCGCTGGATGAAGCCGACTTCCACGCCGCCATGGTTGAGTGCATCGCCCGCCAGGTCAGCAAGCATGGGCATTCGAAGGTCGCTAAGACCATGTGCCTGACGAACAAGGGCCTGAGCAATATCATGGCGGGCGCGTTTCCCCGCCCTGACCGTCTCGCCAACCTTCGCACGCTCGATCCTGACGCACTGGACCCGATCCACCGTGCCTACGGCGAGCGCGCCGTTCCTCGCAACGCTGTGTGCAACACCGATCCCATCTCCGCGAAGATGGCGGCGGTGCTGTCCAAGACAATCGAGATGGAGCGTCCTGACAGCGACGGCGGCCAGAGCGCGACACTGGCAGAGATCCTGAGCCTCTGCGGCGATGCCGATGACGAGGCTGCACTACGCAAGATCGCACGCGTCACTGCAGGATGGCTGGAGATGGTGGACAGCTACCGGAATGGCCGCACGTCGAACGTGAAGGCGATCCGGGCATGAGCGACGATAGCGCCGCGCAGAAACTGCGCCTTCACATCGAAGCGGCCGAGCGCCTGATCGAAGAACGCAAGGGCCTCAACGAAGACCTGAAAGAGCGGTTCGCACTGGCGAAGGCCGAGGGCTTCGATCCCGCGATCATGAAGGAGATGATCAAGCGCCGCGCCATGGACCGGCAGAAGCTGGCTGAGCGTGAAGCCTTGATCGAGACCTATTCGGTTCAACTCGGCCTGGAGTTCTGATCATGCTGAGACTTTTCCAACGCTCTGCCCCCGCTTCGCCTGAGCCAGTCAACCCCGGCGCTGCTCTTGCCCAGATCGGTCATAGGCAGCGTCGGGCGAAGATCCGCGCGAAGGTCGATGAGATGCGGGAGGCGATGGGTCTCCCCAAAGCGGAGTGGCCCGCCCTATGATCCGGTGCAGCCTCCTTATTCGCGAAGGCCGGGACGCCTTCATCGCGCATCAGTTCGCCGGTCAGCCGCTCACGAGCCCCTACAACAAGGGAACCAAGAGCGCTTTTTGGTGGAGCCGGGGCGTGGAGTTGGCCCGCCGCAAGGTAGGCGAGCTGATGGAGATCGGCGGATGATCCGCGTCGACTTGCCCTATCCGCACAAGCTGCTCTGGCCGAATGGCCGGACGCGGAACCCCCAGGCGAAGCCCGCTCAGGTAAAGAAGCACCGGCAGTGGGCACACTTCGCCGCCTTGGCTGAACGGGACGCGTTCGTGCGAGGCGAGAAGATTGGGTTGCGTATCACCGTGCACGCCAAGCCCCGTGGCCCCTTGCCCGACAAGGACAACGTAGTCTCAGCGGTGAAGGCGTACCAGGATGGTATCGCCGCTGCGCTGGGCATTGACGACAAGCACTTCGAAACGCCCGTGGTTGAGTTCGCCACGCCGCGAACTGGGCGCTTTGTGATCGAGATCGGAGCGCCTGCGTGAGCGAAGGTTGGATCTGCCTGCACCGGGGATGGAGAGACAACCCCCTTTTTAAGGGCGAATACTCGCGTGCCGATGCGTGGGTATGGTTGATCGAAAACGCGTGCTGGAAGGCGTCACGTTCGCGCATCAAGGGCGAAGCTGTGGAACTCCAGCGCGGAGAACTGACATTCTCGCAGCGCTTCCTTGCGGACAAGTGGGGTTGGTCGAAGAGCCGAGTTGACCGGTTCATTGCCGACCTTCGCGATGAAGGCATGATCGAAACGCGTTCAAAAAACGGGGCAACCGCGGGCCACTCCGCGGGGCAAGGCCAGTCCATCATAACTATCTGTAATTACGCCAAATATCAGGACGTATCAGAAGTCGAGCGGGGCAACGCCGAGTCAAAGAACGGGGCAACGGCGGGGCAACAGCGGGGCAAAGAAGAACAAGGGAACAAGTTTAGCGGGAGAGAGAGCGGCGCGAGCGCGAGCAATGCGAAAGCTAAGCCTGCCAAGCCGAAGCGCATCCCCGCTGACGAGCTTCCCCTGCCCGAGGGTTGGGAGCCAATTTTGACACCTGCGGCACAGGCCATGGTCGATGGCTGGCCGCCCGGCATGCTGGCTCGCGAAGTGATGGCTTTCGAAGGCCACGCAAGATCGAACGACCGTACCACCAAGGACTGGCAGGCCGCATTCCGCACATGGATCGCCAAAGCCGAAGATCGAAGGGCAACCACCAATGGTAGCAATCGGAACAGCGCTGGGGCGAGTAACGTCCGAGCTTTCAGCAAGCCCAAGGACGGGGCGATCGCAGCCCTTGACCGTCGCCTTGGACTGGAAGGCGGCTCTGGCTCAGACCCATCCTATGACGCTGGACCAGGCGAAGCAGATCGCGTCCGTGCGGCTACCGGCCCTCGCCGCCTGTTCTCCTAATGAGTTCGATAAGCGGCTCCGCGTCTTGCTGGCTGCTCTACCCAAGCGCAACTCTGACGACATCAGCGGCCAGCTGTTGATTGACGCCTACACCGGCAAGCTGGGCGGGTTCCCCAGCGAACAGATCGCTTTCCTGTGCGACACGGTACTGGATCGCTGCCAGTGGTTCCCGACCATTGCCGAGTGCCTGACCATTCTTGCCGAGTGGAAGAGGGATGATGAAGCGCTGAAGCTTCAGGAGCGCGCCAAGAGCCTCGTATTCTGGGACAACCAAGCGCGTTTCGAAGACACGATGGCGGCTCTGGCCCGCGGCGACGTCACCCAGAAAGAGATCGACGCGCTTCCCCAGAACTGGCGCGAGATCGCAGAGACGCGCGGCCACCTGTGGCTGAACGACGATGGCAGCTACAAGCTTCGCGTGCCCGGCAGCGCCCCGACGCGGCACCTGCTGGAAGATCGATCGCAACCGAAGTGCGGCACCTGTCAGGGCGTCGGTCGCATCCTCACGCTGGAAGGCGAAGAGATCGACTGCGAGTGCGCGGAGGTTCGCCATGCGGCCTGAGCGCGGCACCATCGACCGCTCAATAGGACGAGGGAACGGAGTGTTCCTTGCGCATGTGGCGAACCGGATGCCCCGGCCAGAGATCGAGCGCCGCTTCAAGGCTGGAGAGTACGAGGATCTTCACAAGGGCTTAGCCACCTACGCCATGGCGCAGGCAGGTATGGGGAGGATCAAGTGAGCGGTAAGGACATCTGGAACTTCCTGGCCGTGTACGGCGGCGTCTTGATGGGGATCGCATTGCTGGGGCTGCTTACGGGGTCGCTCATGGACGACACCGATCATCTGACGGCTCTGCTCTTCGCGGCCACCTCCACAATCATCCGCGCCATTCGCGAGGAGACACACCAGTGAGCGAGATCAAGATCACCAAAGCCGATGCCGACTTCGCGAAGGCGATCGAGGAGCAATGCGCTCACGGCGATCCAGAGGGCGCCCACAGCACGGCAGACGATCTTCTGATCCAACTGCTGCTGGTGCTCGGCTGCGAAAAGACCGTGGCTGCCTGGAGCAAGGTGGAGAAGTGGTATGCCTGAGATCGAGATCACGGCAGAGGATCGCACCGCCCTCCGCAACCTCAAGGACACTTCGGAAGGGAGGGATTGATGAGCATCTGCCTACCGCCTGAAAAGATGCTGTCGCTGCTAGATGAGATTGGCCGCCATCGTGCACTCACCGATGACGAGACCGATATCGTGGAGGCCATCGTATGCCGGGGCCATCGCTCGACAGGCATCCGCACCCGCTGGACGCCTGAAATGGACGAAGCCTTGCTTGAGGCAGCAAAAGTAGACGGCGGCATAGCCCGTCATGCACAGAAGATCGGAGTTAGACCCATGTCCTGCCATATGAGGCTCAACAAGCTGCGGAAGGGGAAGTGTAATGGTTGACCGCTTGAACTCGATTTTCGCGCTGTGTGGTGCGTTCCACGGCGTTTCACGGGCATTCTGATATGGGTGTTTCAGTCAGGACGCCTGAGCTTGAAGATGCGCTTGTAGAGGGCCTGACTAACGGGATCCCTTTGCGCGAACTGTGCCGCAATCATGGCGTGAGTAAATCAGCGGTCTATGACTGGATCGATGGTGACGCGGTATTCGCTGGACGCATCGCGCAGGCGCGCGCGCGAGGCTTTGATGAGATCGCAGAGGAGGCTCTGGAGATCGCAGACGATGCGACGAACGACTGGACAAAGCGCAATCGTGACGATGGTTCAACCGAGGATGTGATGAACCATGAGCATGTGCAGCGGTCCAAGTTGCGGATTGAAACGCGGCTGAAGCTCCTCGCGAAGTGGGATCCCAAGCGTTACGGCGACAAGACCTTGATCGGCTCCGATCCTGACAATCCGCTGCCAGATGGCTTCAAGGTGTCGTTCGTGGGGGCAAGCAAGCCGGATGCGTGACGTTCAGCTTCCCGAGTACGCTTCCGACATGTGGGAGAGTTTCCGTCACCTGTTCTGGCGGGGCGGTCGCGGCGCTGGGAAGTCACGGACGGTTGCGAGCGGCCTTGTGATCCAGAGCATGGAGCGCCACGAGCGCGTGCTGTGCGGACGCGAGGTGCAGAAGTCGATCAAGGATTCTGTGAAGCGCTTGCTGGAGGACGAGATTGACCGGCTAGGCGTGCGCGCAGCGTTCGACAGTACCGAGACGGAGATACGCGGCCCCAACGACAGCCTGTTCCTGTTTTCGGGCGTCAGGCACAACGCGACAAGCATCAAGTCAATTGAGGGTGTGACGACGTTCTGGGGTGAGGAAGCGCAGACGTTCAGCCAGGCCAGCCTTGATACCATCGTGCCGACGATCCGCGCGCCAGGGTCGCGGCTGATCTGGACGTACAACCCTGATCTGGACACTGACCCCATCGACGTGATGGCGGCCAATCCACCGCCGAACAGCATTGTTCGCACGATCAATTACGACGCGAACCCGTGGTTTCCTGATGTGCTGCGTGTGGAGATGGAGTTCGACCGTAGCCGGGATTACGACAAGTATCTGCATGTCTGGGAAGGGCAGTATCGGCGCAACAGCGAAGCGCGCGTTTTCAAGAACTGGCGCGTGGAGGCATTCGACAGCCCGGATACCGCCGACTATCGTCTCGGCGCGGACTTTGGCTTCAGTATCGATCCATCCTGTGCAATCCGATGCTGGATCGAAGGCCGCGTGATCTATGTCGATCATGAGGCATGGGGACTTGGCGTCGAGATCATGAACCTGCCCGCGCTGTTCATGACGATACCGGATGCTGAGAAGTTCTGGATGACGGCGGACAGCTCGCGTCCTGAGACGATCAGCCACCTTCGCAACCATGGCTTCCCTCGCATCGCACCGGCCATCAAGGGTGCACGCTCGCTGGAGGAAGGTGTGGAGTTCCTGAAGGGGTACGATCTCGTCATCCATCCCCGCTGCACGCATCTGACGGATGAGCTTACCCACTACAGCTACAAGACCGATCCGCTGACAGGGCAGGTTCTCGGCGTGCTGGAGGACAAGAACAATCACTGCATTGACGCGCTTCGGTATGCGGTCGAGGGTGCGCGCAGAGCTTTGAACGCCAAGCCGCGTGCCGTGTCCATCTCCATCCCGCGCACGGTGACGGCGTTTAACAGGCGCTAGGGAAGAAAAGCCGACACCTCCCCCGGCCAGCGGTAGCTTCCCCGCATGGCCGACATGACCGAGATCGACACCGCGCTCGATAGTGAGCCGACAGACGCAGACAGCGAGCGACTGCGCAAGGTTCACGAGCGCGCCATGCGCCGCTTCGATGAATGCTCAGCTCCGACGCAGACGAACCGAGCGGAGAGCCTGACCGCCCGCCGCTTCATCACGATCCCCGGCGCGCAGTGGGAAGACGAGTTCGGGGAGCAGTTCGACAACTCGATCAAGCTCCAGTCGGACAAGGTCGGCAAGGGCGTCCGCAAGATCGAGAACGACTATCGGCAGAACCGGATCATCCCCGACTTCCGCCCTGATGGCCCGAACGCGAACGACAAGACAGCCGACACACTGGACGGTATGCACCGGGCGGACAGCTACAAGTACAAGTCACAGCAGGCTCGCGACAATGCCGTGTTTGAGGCAATCGCTGGAGGCTTCGGCGCCTATCGCCTGACCAACGAGCTTGAAGACCCGCGCGACAAGGACAACGATCAGCAGCGCATCAACCCGGCTGCGCTGATCCCTGACGCAGACCAGACCGTGTTCTTCGACATTGGCGCCAAGCTCTACGACAAGAGCGATGCGCGCTATGCGTTCATCCGCTCCACGTTCACGCGCTCGGCCTTCGAGGAAGAATGGGGCGGCGCGATCAGCGAGTTCCCCGAGGGCGTGCTGTGGCAGTGCCGTGACTGGTTCCGGCCTAATACCGTGGCCATCGCCGAGTATTACGAGCGCGAGGACGTAGACGACAAGCTGTGGATCCTCATGCATGAACTGAGCGGCGAAGAGCGGCGCATATGGGCGTCGCAGCTTGAGGACGGCGACCTCGCCGAACTGAAGCGCGACGGGTTCAAGGCTCGCAGTCAGAAGCGCAAGCGGGTCCGCGTGCACAAGTACATCCTCTCGGGCGGTGAAGTGCTGGAGGATTGCGGTCTGATCGCGGGTGAATGCATCCCGATCGTTCCCGTCTACGGCCTGCGGTACTTCGTGGACGGCATCGAGCGCTGGAAGGGCTACACGCAGGACAAGATGGACGACCAGCGGTTGTTCAACTCGTGCGTGTCGAAGCTCATGGAGACGAACAGCTTGGCGCCAACTGAAGCGCCAATCTTCGATCCGGAACAAATCGATCCGACGATAGCGAAAGAATGGGCAGAGGCGAATATCAAGCGGGCCCCGTACCGTTTGGCGCATTCGCTACGAAATCCGGACGGCTCCATTGCCGCGATGGGGCCTGTGGGCATGGTGCAGCCTCCCCAGCTTGCCCCCGTCACCGCAACCCTGATCCAGCTTGCCGCCACGAACCTGACAGAGGATCTGGTAGACGCGGACGAGGTGAAGGCCAACACCTCTGCCGAGGCGATGGACATTGCCGCGACCCGCGTCGATGCAAAGTCGGGCATCTACCTCGACAATATCCGCCAATCGGTGCAGCGCGAGGGCGAGATTTACCTCTCGATGGCATCCGAGGTCTACGTCGAGGAAGGCCGCGAAGTCGAGACGATGGATGAGGACGGCGGCAATGGGCGCGCTGTCCTGGCTGAGCCCTATACCGATCCAAAGTCCGGCGAACACATGACCATCAACGACCTGACAACGGGCCGTTACAAGGTGATCGTGTCTGTGACCGAGGCAACCGCTACCCGACGCGACAAGACCGTCAAGGCCATGCTCAGCGTGGCAGAGGCGGCTATCGCGGCGCAGGATATCGAGATGGCCCAAGCCGCGCTGAATACCGCCGTGCTGAACATCGATGGCGAAGGCAGCGACAACCTGATTGAGTGGGTGCGCAAGCGTGCCGTGGCGTCCGGTCTCGTACCGCCGACCGAGGAAGAGCAGGCCGCGATGGATGAGGCAGCGCAGAACCAAGCGCCTGATCCGTTGGCGCAGGTTGCCGAAGCGCAGGCACAAGACTTCCAGGCAAGCGCAGCCAAGAAGGCGGCAGAGGTTGCCGAGACAGAGGCCAACACGCAGCTACTCGGCGCGAAGACCATCGAGACGCTTGCCAAGGCGGCTGCGAACGATGGCGAAGAGCAAGGGCCGCGTGAAGTTCGTGCCCCGCTACCCCAGCCTATCCCTGAGCGCATAGAGCCGGGTGAGACGCCGCGCTTCCTGCGCAATGGCTCATTCTAGGGAAGAAAAATAGACCCCCTTCCCCGCCTGACCATACTCCCCTGCGTCGGTTCCGCTGACCGTTAACAGCGAGGTTAAGGGGATTAGAGCATGGCAGATGAAGCCGATGACGTACTCGAACTGGAAGACGAACTCGCGCCGGAAGCGGACGAGGGCGAGGAACAGGGAGAGGCGGTCGAAGGTGAAGGCGCCGACAGTCAGGACGACGAAGAAGACCTGATCGCGTTCGGTGACGAAGAGGCAGCGCCAGCCTCAGAGGATCAAACCAGCACTGTCCGCCATCTGCGGGAGAAGCTGCGCGAGGCACAGCGGGAAGCCGCCGAACTTCGCAAGGTGACTGCCAAGCCGAAGGTGGAACTAGGGCCGAAGCCGACACTGGCCGAAGTCGATTACGACGAAGACCGGTACGAACAGGCCCTCGACGACTGGAAATCGCGCAAGGCTCAGATCGAGCGCGAGGAACAGGCGGAACAGGAGCAGGCGAAGAAGGCGAGCGAGGAATGGGCTGGACGAGTCCAGACCTATCAGTCGGGCAAGACCCAACTGCGCGTGCCTGACTTCGACGCTGCGGAGGCGACGGTATTCACCGCCCTTCCCGAGCAGCACCAAGCGCTCCTGATGATGGCGAAGAACCCGGCTGCGCTCGTCTACGCGCTGTCGAAGTCGCCCTCGAAGCTGGATGAACTCTCAAAGCTCGATCTCACGCGCGCGGCCATGATGGTCGGGAAGCTGGAGGACAAGGTGTCAATTCAAAAGCGCAAGCCCTCTGCCCAGCCCGACACACCCCTTCGCGGCAATGCTGCCGTGTCCGGGGGTGAGGACCGCGAAGAAGCCCGGCTCGCGAAGGAAGCGGAGAAGACGGGGGATCGCACGAAGCTGATCGCCTACCGCCGCCAGAAGCGCGCCAAGTGACAAGCCTCGCACAAGGACACTGACGCATGCCATCCAATTTCACCAAGCAAGAGCAGGTGATGTTCGACGACCTCATTGAGGGTTTCGACGACCTGCTTGTTACCGCCAAGCTCGCCACCAAGTACGACGTCCCGTCTCCTGCCGAGATGGTGCGCGCCCGCGACCAGTTCTGGATCCCGGCGCCGATGATCGGCTCGACCTATGACGGCTTCGACCAGACCAGCAACTTCGGCGACCTGACCGAGACGCAGATCCCCGTATCGATCGGCTATCACAAGGTTGACCCGCGCAAGTTCAGCGCGAAGGACATGCGCAACCAGCAGGCGCTCAATGCCTGGGGCAAGGCGGCCAAGCAGAAGCTGGCTTCCGATATCAACTTCGCCCTCGCGCAGACCGTTGCTTTGCAGGGCTCCATTGTCGTGAAGCGCACTGTAGCGCCGACCGGCTTTGACGATGTGGCTCTGGTCGATGCGGCCATGACCGAAGTCGGCATCACGACCGCCGACCGCAAGATGCTGCTGGCCCCGCGTGTCTACAACGCGATGGCGGGCGATCTTGCCAAGCGCGCCAGCGGGTCTGCGCGTGACGAGACCGCATATTCGCGGGCCAGGATCGGCGACATTGCCGGTTTCGACACGTTCAAGAACGACGTTCCGGTCAACCTGACTGCTGCTGGCGGTGGGGCGACCACCATCAACGGTGCCAATCAGACCTATGTCCCCAAGGCGACCGTTACGGACTCGCTCGGCGTCGATGTGAACGTAGATAACCGCTATAGCGATCTTGTGATCACGGCGGCCAACTATGCCAACATCAAGGCCGGTGATGCCTTCACCATCGCGGGCGTCAATTCGGTGCACATGATCACCAAGCAGGACACTGGCCAGCTCCAGACCTTCCGCGTGATCAGCAAGCCTGCCGCCAACACGATCCGCATCGCCCCTGCCCTGATCTCGGGCGCAGACGGTGCACGTGCGTCTGCGGAATACAAGAACGTCACCGCAACTCCTGCCAACGGCGCGGTTCTGACATGGCTGAACACGGTAGCGGCTCCGGTCAATCCGTTCTGGGTCAAGGACGCGCTGCTTCTCCTGCCCGGTTCCTACTCGGTTGACCCTGAGGATGGCTGGCAGGTTATGCGCGCCACGACCGATGCGGGCATCGCCGTCACCTACACGCGTCAGGGCGAGATCAACGATCTCAGCGTCAAGGCGCGTTTCGAGGTGGACTTCGGCACCGCTCTGACCACGCCACAGATGGCGGGTGTTGAGTTGTTCAACCAGACCTAATCAGCGTGGGCGGGCCTAGTGTCCGCCTTCGTCTCGCAGGAGATACGAAGATGACGAGCAAGAAGAACACCCCCGAGCAGGACGCAGCCGAAGCCATGGGCCTCCCCAAGGTCAGCCAGTCCGAGCTTGACAAGGCGAAGAAGGAAGGCGCGCTTGAGGCCGCCAAAGAGAACGCCAAGGACTCCTTCCAGTACGCGACCGATGGAAACCTGCCATCTCCGGTCTCGGGTCCGCAGTACCCCGGCTCCGACGATATCATGCGTTGGGAGCCGATGCTCGGTCTCGGCGTCGATGAGTTCAAGAAGCGCATCACGGACGACAGCGCGGAGACCGCCGTTCCTGAGGAGAAGGTCGCGGGCCTGCTCAAGCTGGAGCGTGCTGGCCAGAACCGCACCGAGTACGTCAAGACGCTGATGGATCGGCTCGGCGTGAAGTCGCCCTATGAGGTGACGGACGCTGGCCCGGACTACACCAACGACGCGACACCGGTCTCGAAGCTCTAAGCGATGTACGGTGCGTACCCTAAAGCTCTGTACCAGGACGGCGGCGACGACCTGATATGGGGAAGGCCGGTACGCACCATCATCGTGCATGATGAAGCGGAAGAGACGGACCGCAGGCGTGAAGGTTGGCGCGTCCATCCCATCGCTGACCCCCTCGATCATGACGGCGACGGCAAGGCGGGCGGTTCACGTCCGAAGCGCCGCAGGGTGAAGCAATGACCACCATCCCCATCCCATCCGGCCCGAGCAACAAGGAGATCATCGATCTTGCCTATCTGGCGCTCGGTGTGTCGGATGCGATGTTCGGGCGCACGGATGACGAATACGCCTCGGCCATGACCATCCTGCGGGCGATGATGGGCGAGTATCCCTTCGACCAGCTTGGGTTCGATACTTACGACGACAACGTGACCGAGCGCAGCGGCATTGACGCGCGCTGGAAGACCGCTGTTGCTTACAGTCTGGCAGAGCGCCTGAGCAGCACGACCGTGCAAAAGGCCATGCCGTCTGCCAGCATGAAGACCAAGGCCGACAGCTATTCCCGGCTGTGCGCCTTTGTGAACGTGGCGCCGACCATGCGCTATGCCGATGGCACTGCGGGCGGTTCCGGACGGCGCGGCTATCGGACATACATCACGGACGCGAGCTGATGCAGATCCCCATCATGGCGGGAACGACCGTCAAGGACGGGGAGTTTGTCGCCAGCTATCCTGTCAACCTTCAGCCGCGCGTGATCGACAGCGGCGTGAGCAAGGGCCAGCTTGTCACGGCACCCGGCGCACAGGAGATAGCGACCGGTCCCGGCAAGGATCGCGGCGGCATCGTATGGAACGACGTGCATTACCGCGTGATGGGCTCGAAGCTGGTCTCAGTGAGCGCGACAGGAACAGTCGCCGCGCTTGCCGATGTTGGCGATGATGGTTCGCCTGCCGGTCTGGATTACGGCTTCGGGCGCCTTGCTATTCGATCCTCTCAGCGCCTCTACTATTGGAATGGCTCAGCGCTTTCGGACGTGACCGATCCCGACCTGGGCGTCGTCAAAGACATGCTCTGGATCGACGGCTATTACGCCACGACCGATGGCGAATACATTATCGTCACGGACCTGAACGATCCTCTCAGTGTCAACCCGACGCGGTATGGTTCAGCGGAGGAAGATCCCGACGCGATCACAGGCCTGCTCAAGTATCGCGAGGAGCTTTACGCGCTCGGGCGTCACACCATCCAGCCCTTTCAGAACGTCGGCGGCAATGGCTTTCCGTTCCAGACCGTAACAGGCGGAATGATCCCGGTTGGCTGCGTCTCCGCAACAGCGAAGTGCATGGTGGGCGGTGATGGCTTCGCCTTCGTGGGCAGCGCGCGAGGGGAGCCTCTGAGCGTGTGGTACTACGGCGGGGGCGCTGCAACGCGCCTGTCTGATGACCGCATCGACGATGACCTTGCTGTCGAGCTTCACCCCGAAGCGATCGAGATGGAATGCCGCGCCTTTCCGGGTGAGCGCCAGATCATCGTGCATCTGGCGGGGAAGTCCTGGGCGCTATCCCTCTCGACGACAGAAGCCGCCAGCAAGAGCGCATGGTTCGCGCTCCAGTCCGGCGCGTTCGGTCCTTATCGTCTGCGCCACGCGGTGCTTCATGGCACTCGGCACATTGTGGGCGACACACAGAGCAACCGCCTTGGTGTCCTCACTGGTGAAAAGCACTTTGGAGAGGCGGCAGACTGGCGTTTCGACGCGGCCTTGCTGTTCGACCCCGCAGGCGCATTGGTCAGCGAGATAGAGCTATTCGGTCAGTTCCCGCTTGAGCCGAACGCGGTGTTCTTCTCGATGACACGGGACGGCGTGCAGTGGAGCCGTGAAGTGTCCCGCGCTCTGACCGGCAGGCGCGACGAGCGGGTTATCTGGCGCCCTAATGTGGAACTGCGCACCATGGGTGCCTTTCGCTGGAGAGGGCGAGGACGGGTTGCCATAGCCCGCTGCGAGGCGTCCTGATGCAATACTTTCTGACCCGCGAAGAGATTGCGAAGGTCTTTCCCGACTCTCGATCCCGGCAGCGCTTCGACCTGATGCAGCGCGCTGTTGGTGAAGCGCAAGAGGCTGTCGGCGCGAACGTCGGGGAGACGCAGACCCTCAAGGAAGCGACGTACCTGACGCTTTCAGCCAATACCGAACTAACCAACGAGCGCATCTTCCGCTGGTCTAATGGCCTGCAACTCTCGGTCGATGCTAACTTTGCCACGCTGGGCCTGACCACAGAAGTTCCGCGTTCGAGCGGAGGGTTCCGCATCACGTTCGTGGGCGAAGGTGATAGTACGGTTGCTGTGCCGCTCAACGGGCGACTTGCGACCACCTCCAATCCCGAACACCTTGAGAACAAGGTGCTGGTCAGTCCGAAGCTCGCAGGGCTTGGCGACTATGCGGACGACGCAGCTGCCGCGGCTGCTGGTGTGGACATCGAAGGGCTTTACCGCACCGGCTCGACGCTCAAGATCAGGGCCGCTTAGGGAAGAAAAATAGCCTCACTTCCCCCCGCGCGCGAAAACACCGGAAACGCGCGTATAGGAGGCTACCATCGGCCTGTTTTCCACCATCGGCGGGCTGCTTGGCGGGGGTTCTGTCAAGAAGGGGCTGAACAAGGCCGCGCAGTCCCAGCAGTATTCCAGCAATGCGCAGATCGATCGGTTGAACACCGCTCTTGATACTGCCACGGCGGGCTTCTCTCCCTATACATCGTTAGGCACGAGCGCAGCGGGCGCTTACGCCGACCTAATGGGGTTGGGTGGCCGTGGTGCATCTGGCGGCACACCTGCCGTTACCGATTGGGAAGCCTATGTACGCGGTAACCCCGACGCGCTGGCGAATTGGGACTCCATCAAAGGTACGTCATCGGGCGCGCAGTTCGGCGGCGACATCTCGGCCTTCGGACAGTACCACTACGCGAAGGATGGTTCGCGCCGCGACCTATCGCCTTTTACCAGCGCCGCGACCGGGCCAACTGGGGCGGTCACTGCTGAGGAAGCGCAGGCGCAGTCCATCGCGCAGCTTGAGAACTCCCCTCTCTTCAAGTCACTGATCCGTAACGGTGAGGAAGGCATCCTCGCTAATGCAGCGGCTACGGGCGGCCTGCGGGGTGGCAACACCATCGATCGGTTGACGGACTTCCGCGCCGATACCTTGGCCGGGACGATCCAGAACCAGCTTGCAGGCTATCAGGGGGCTATCGGCACCGGCATGGGCGCTCAAGGTTCGCTCACGTCTGCGGGTTTCGCGGCGGCGGGCGGGCAGAACGCCTCGCAGCAGATGGCGACGGATGCGCTCATTCAGAAGATCCTCGGCAAGGCGGGTGTCAATTCCCAGAACTGGAACAACATCGGCGCCTTTGCGGATAAGGCGGCTTCCGGTGGTGGCATCGGCAAGGCCATCGGCAGCATTGGCAAGCTGTTCTAATGCCGGTCGATTTCGCCTCCGTCATCCGCGCTGGCCAGAGCCTTGTGCCGGACATTCGCGAACAGATGATGCTCGATGATCAGCGCAAGCTCCAGCAGCAGGCGCAGGCGTTGAAATTGCAGCAGGCGCAGCAGGCCCAAGCGCGCGAAGGTGTGTTCCGGCAGCGTGTGTCGGAAGCCATCAACAGCAACGATCCCCGCGCTATTTCGCGCCTGATGATCGAGTTCCCCGAGTTCGCGGATCAGATCAAGCCGGGTTGGGAAGCGATGCGCGACGATGAGCGCCGCATCAACCTGACGCAGACCGGATCGGCGTATGCGCGGGCGCAGGCGGGGGACTACAAGGGCGCCGCTGCCGTGCTTCAGAAGCGCTATCAGGCGGATCTTCAGGCCGGAAGCGCGGACGAGACCACCAAGGAACTGATCGACGCGCTGAACAGCGATGATCCGATGATGCAACAGCAGGCAGTCGGCACGCTTGGCATGCTGATTGCCGCCGACAACCCCGAAAAGTTCGCAGAGACGTACAGAGCGGTCAACCCGACCGAGAACAAGACGAACCTCCAGCGTCAGTACGATTGGCTCAAGCAGACCAAAGGCCAGGACTACGCAGATCGGTGGCTCGCGGTCGAAAGTGACAAGTTCGTTCCGGTGGATGGTGTCGGCATTTTCCGGGGCAGCGATCTTATCGGCGCCCCCGGTCCAATCTCCGGCTTCGGTGGCGGCACCTACGACATGCAGGGCCGTCAAGTCACTCCAGATCAGAGAGGAGGTGATCCAGCTATCTCGGCAACGGGCAGTGCTATCGAGAGCGCTGCCCTTGCTGCCATTCCCGGCCTGACTGTCACAAGCCGCCAGCGCTCGGCAGGCAAGAACGCCTCCGTTGGGGGCGTCAAGAACAGCTACCACCTGACCGATCAGGCCCGCGACTTCGTGCCACCAAAAGGCATGAGCATGGGTATGCTCGCAAAACGCCTCAAGGACACGATGCCCGGTTTCGATGTGATCAACGAGGGCGATCATGTGCATGTGGAGCCGAGTTCACGTCGTCAAGCGGCGTCAGGTGGGCCGGTGCGCGTCCGTTCGGTTCAGGAAGCGCGACGACTGCCAAGCGGAACCGAGTTCATCACGCCCGATGGCCGCAGAATGAGGAAGCCCTAAATGCCGCCTGATCCATGGGCCGAGTTTGAAGAAGTCTCACCCGCGCAGGCGCCCTCCAGCGCGCCGCGTAGCGCCCCCAAGCCGATTATCGCGGTGCCTGACTATCGCAGCCGCGATGATGCCCGCGCCGATGAGCAGCTGCGCATTGCTCAGGAGAGTGCGGCGAGAGCGGCTCAGAACGAGACGCAGGCGGACGAGCGCAGCAACATCAGCGGCGCGGCAAGCCTGCGGCAGGAGTTCTTCGGGCAACCCATCGTAAAGCAGTTCAACGAGGTCCGGGTCGCAACAGACCAGATCGTCGGTCTGGCGAGCGGCAAGAGTTCAGCCATGTCCGATCTTGGCCTGATCTTCTCCTACATGAAGGCGCTGGACCCCGGATCGGTGGTTCGTGAGGGCGAGTTCGCCACTGCGCAGAATGCGGCGGGCGTTCCTGACCGTATCCGCAACCTCTACAACAAGGCGGCGTCGGGCGAGCGCCTGAACGACGACCAGCGCAAGGACATGGCGCGCACTGCGCAGGCGATCTACTCAACGCGCCTCGCCAGCTACAACGACCTTGCCAACATTTATCGCGGGATGATGCAGAAGCAGGGGTACGACCCTGATGCAAACGGCGTTCTCCTGTACGACCCTCCCAAGCTGGACGGCGAGCAAGGCGTCCGCGATCCAGAGATGCGCGGCGGCCTGCCAGTAGGTACAGCCATTCAGTTCGGGATGGATGGGCCGGAAACGCCCTTCGACCGTGGCCGCTATCTGCAAGAGCAGTACGGCATCACGCCAGATCAGGAAGCGCGCGTTCTCGCCTTCTGGAACCAGAACCGGGGCAACGAGGCGCTAACGCCTGAGACGGCGAAGCAATGGTACGCGGCGGCGGGCATCCCCATGCCATCGGATCAGGATCTCGCCAGCATGGCAGAGAACGTGCGCAAGGGCCTGCAAGTCCTGCCGATGGACACCTCGGGCGCTGAGCAAGCCTATCGTGATCGCCTGAGCGGACAACTTGAACAAGAGGGATTCGACCCCAACAGCCTCAACTCGTATGGCGCTAGAGCTGTCCAAGGGGCCTTTATGGGCCTGACGGATGAGCTTCAGGGCATCGGCGGCGGCATCGAGGCACTGTTCTCGAATGAAGGCGTGGCAGACGGCTACCGCTTCAACCGGGACAAGGCTCGCGAAGCCTACTCGCAGATGGAAGAGGCACAAGGCGGGCTTGGCGTAGCGGCAGAGCTTGCTGGCGGTCTTGTCGGTGGCGGTATCGGTGCGTCACGCGCCCCTATCACGGCTGCCCGTGCTGCCCGTGAAGGCGCTGCAATGGGCAGTGTCGCTGGCTTCGGCTACGGCGAGGGCGCGCAGGATAGCCTTATCGGGGCCGCTGGTGGCGCTGCTGTAGGCGGTGGGCTTGGCTACGGCATCGGGCGCGGGGTGGAAGCTCTGGCGGCTAGAGGGGCCGCTAGGGCAGGACAGCCGATGACGCCGGGCGGCGAGGTTATTCAGGCCGCTGACAACCTGAATAGCCAGTTCGGCACTAGCATTGCCCCGATGCCAGCGGATGTAGCAGGACCGGCAACCAGGCGCTTGACAGGCGCTTCGGCACAACTCCCCTTGTCGGCAGCGCCTATCGTCAAGGCTGCGGAGAATGTCAGCGACGAAGCAAAGCGGGCGCGTGATGCGATTGCCGCCATGACCGGCACCGCGACGACAAACGAAGCTGCTGGCGATGCGGCCCTGCGCGGCGCTCAAACCTACATGAAGCGCAGCAAGACCAAGGTGGATGCGCTTTACAATCAGGCGCGCAGGATCGGCGGCGACGAACCTGTTGACTTGGCGGAAGCGCGGGCCGTCCTCGACCAGAACATTGCCGAACTCTCGCAGACGCCGGGCGGTGCGCCGGGGCTATCGGAGCTGCAAGCCCTGCGCGCCGAACTAGACGCGCCCTATCCTGTCGAGGGTGTGAAACGCATGCGCACGACGCTGCGGGACCGCTTCATGAAGGACGGGCTGCGCAACAGCGATCTTGAGCGCCGTGTCGGGCAGGTCGTGGATGCGGCTGACACGGATATTGCAAATTCGCTGTCCGCTGCTGGCAAGCCTGATGCGGTACGTGCCTATCAGGAGGCCGCTGCGGCCCACAAGGAGCGCATCGGCGTCATTGACGAGGTATTGGCCCCCTTCATCGGCAAATCCGCCGACAAGTCCGTTGAGGACGTTATGAAGGCCATCGACACGGCGACCAAGACCAAGGGCGCCCGTCTCGGCAAGTTCCTGTCTGCCCTGCCGCCTGAAGATGCGGGCACAGTGCGGGCCACCATCATCTCAAAGCTGGGTCGTGCATCGCCCGGAGTGCAGGATGCTGCCGGTGATGTATTCAGTCTGCCGCAGTTCCTCACTCACTGGAACCAAATGAGCGGCAAGGCCAAGAGTGAGATGTTCGGCGGCGAGGTGCGGGCCGCGCTGGATAATCTCGCCAAGGTCGCGGACGGGTCAAAAGAGGCGCAGCGCTATGCTAATTTCTCAAACACGGGTAGCGCTGTAGGTCTGGTGGCTAGTGGTGGTGTGGCCGCCGAACTGTTCAACCGGCCCATCCGCACTGCGCTGTTCTTTGTCCCGCAGTACGTGGCAGGCAAGCTCCTCGCCTCTCCATCATTCGCCCGCTGGCTTGCGAAGATGCCTGCCCAACCGGGGGCGCAGGGCAAGCACGTCTCGGCCCTGACCCGCATTGCAGCCAACGACAACGCGATCGCTACGGAAGCGCTCGGTCTGAAAGAGGCGTTGGAAGCGGTGCTGGCACCCCCTGGACGGGCGGTTGCCGCCCCTGCCCCAAGTTCAGAAACACCACAAGGGCCAGAAACAGGGGCACCCCGATGACCCACTTCCATGATTTTCGCATGCCGGGAGCCTACCTGTGACGCAACGTATCGGCAATCCCCTTCCGTTCTTCACCGACAAGCGCGGCTTGCCCATGGACGGCGGGCGGCTCTACGTGGGCGAGGTCAACGAAGACCCGGAACTGTCGCCGGTCACGCTCTATCTCGACGAAGCATGCACGGCTCCAATCGCGCAGCCCCTCTTGATCGTCGGGGGCTTCGCAACGGACGATGGCAACCCTGCATTCTTCTACGTGCAGGAGGATACCTATTCCCTTCGCGTGCGGGATCGAGACGGCGGCGAGGTGTATTACTTCGCGGATGCCGTGGTCGAGCAGGATCAATGGCAACCCGTTAACCCCGGACTGTCGGCTATCGCGGCGCTGGTGACGACAGCATATGGCCGAGGCGTCCTGACGCAACCCGACGCCTCAGCGCTGCGGACCTATCTCGGCATGGTGGCCTCCTTGCCCCTCTCGGGTGGGACTATGACAGGCAACATCCTGCGCAATGGCGGCGGCCCGCATGTCTACCATACGAACACGGCATTCACCTCTGGGCGCATTTTCATCACCGCAGCCGGTGCCCCTGATCCCACTACTTTGCCAGGGGACATTTGGCTGGAGCGGGCTCCGTGATCCGGGTTCGCGAAGCCTCGGGGGCATTGCCCATAGGGGTAGTTCGGGCGCGTGGCACATCGGGCCTACAGGCGATTGCCACGATCCGGGTTCGCGAAACGGATGGACTCAAGACGGTCTACACAGACGCAGGGCCGGGGACATTCAATGTTTCGGCCATCCCTCTTGCACCGAATGGCGCCGTCGCGAGCAGCTTCACCAGCAATGTGACGACTGAGGTTGTGACCGTCACGGCGACGGGTGGCGTCGAGCCTTACACGTTCGCCTTCCGGCAGACTGACAGCGCGACAGGATGGTCGATCAGTGTCGTGGGCAACGGTCAGGCCCGATTTACGCGCTCGTCAGTGGGCCAAGGGCAGACATGGCAGGCGGATTTCAAGTGTGAAGTCACCGACGCTGCGGGAAGAAAAATCGACACTCCGACGATCCAAGCCACTGTGACGAACTACGGCGGGATATCGATGGTATGAGCTACGCAATCAGCAAGATCGTTCGTGACATCAGGGGCGTTCCAGTCCCTGACGCGCTGGTCTACGTCTACGGTCCAGAGGGAGCGCTTGCCAGCCTCTATAACTATCTTGGCGCCCCGATAAATAATCCATTGGGCACGAACGATAACGGCCTCGTTGAGGGGTATTCGACGGAAGAGGGTTATCATACACTCAAGATCAACTACGGCGGGCGCGAACGGTACGTCGAAGAAGTGCTGCTGGGGCGCGGGCCGCTGGAGCGAGCGAACAGCGCGGCTGCAGCTGCGGAAGCATTCACCGGCCCCACATACGATACAGTCATTGCGGGTTTAGCCGCTACCGAAAGCGGTGGCTATTTCGCTGTGGTCAGCGACGGCATTGCTACGGTCTATCTCAATCAAGAGGGCAGCGCCATCTACCAGCGGGACATGGTAATGGCAGGCGCTCTCGCGTCCGCTGATCCTGGCAAGGGCGCGGATCTCGTCAAGTTCCGCCACAATCTGCTCAGTGCCCAAGCTGAAAGCGTGAAGGCAGCACTGGAGCGCACGGTCTGGGCCGATCAGTTCAAGACTGTCGCCGACGCGGACGACACCGCTTGCATTGAACGGGCTATCGCCAGTGGCGCCTCTGAGGTTCGGCTGTCCGACCGGTCTTACTTCATCTCCGACGAGATCGTGAACAACCGTATCTGCCGCCTCATCGGTAAGGGCCGGCAGCGCACCTTCATCGTCCAGAAGGATCTCACTAAGGGCGCGCTGGTCTTCCAGATGGCCTACCTTCAGGGCTGCGGTCTGGAGCATGTTACGGTCAAGGCCGATGCGCCTTCAGAGCAGGCGCCGGGATCATCAGGCGTCGGTGTCAAGGTCGTGAACTGCAACGACAACGCCACCTTTCGCAGCATCGATGTCACCAACTTCGACACTTGCTTTCAGGTCACAGGCTGCTTCCAGCTCCTTCTTGACGACTTCCGGTTCCTCTACTTCCGCACGGCAGGGCTTCACCTCACGCCGGTTGCAGGGCTCGGCACTGAAGGGGCAGGCAATCGCTTCCTGACCGGCAAGATCAGCAATTTTGGCTTCACCGGCGACAACACCCAATCGCAGGGCATCTGGATCGAGCAGGCCAGCGGCGAGTTCTTCAACACGATCGATGTCACCACGGTCAATCGCGGCATCGTCATCAAGCCGCCTGTCGGCAGCTTCGCGCGCTATCTGTTCATGTTCCAGGTGCTGGGCGATAGCTGCCTTGACCGTAACTGGCTGATTGACGGCACCGATGGCGTCGTTGTCGCCAACGATCTCATCCAGTGTTGGTCCAGCAACAGCCAGGGTGATGGCGTTGAAGTGCGGGGCGAGAACATCGACGCGCTGAGCTGGAACGGCGGCTGGGGGCGAGATTGCCGGGGGCATGGCTTTGTCATCGCTGGCGGCACGAACGTCGAGATCCAGTCCTGCGAGGTAACGCGCAACTCGGCAGCTGCGAGCGACACCTATCACGGCGTCTACGTTCCTCCTGGCTCCGACGTGATCGCGCGGGTGCTCGACTGCCGCATCGGCAACGTCTCGACGACGGTGAACACCTCTCGGCAGAAGGACAACGTGCACATTGGCGCCGGGGTGACGGGGCTGGTGGAGGTCAGTCAGTCCGACTTGAACGACCCGGGCGTTGGCGGTCTGCCGATCAACTGCATCTCCACGGTGGTTCAGCGACATTTCCGGGGGAACACCCCGCTGGGCAGCATCGGGACGAACACCTCGGATCGATACGCGATCAACGCGCACTCGATCACCACTGTAGGTGCTGGCCTGACGCGCTACATCGGCTCGGGCGGCGCTCTACCCGGCGCCTCCGATAGCGTCCTACTGCCCTGCCGGTACGTCGCGGTTGCGGGCTTCAGTGTGCGGGTGCCCGTCGCTCCGGGTGTGGGGGAGTTGTTCACCTACACGATTATGAAGAACGGGGTGGCGACGGCGATGACTGGGGCCATTGCGAACGACGAGTTCGCTGTCGATGTCCCCGAGACCGACGCTTTCATCATGCTTGCGACGGACTCCCTGAGCGTCCGCGTCGAGACGAGCGGCGGTGCGGCAGTGACCTATCACAGCGTCGCGGTGGTGGTGGAGCCATGACTTGCAAACGAGACGTGTACCCACCCGCGCACTTGCGCGTCGATGCCTATCGGGGAGTTAGTCAATGACCGTTCGTCTTCGCCGTCCGTATCTCGGCCAAGCCGCAAACACGCTTTATACCGGCCCCGACGAGATTGCCCTGAAGGCAACGTCGATGGCGGACGACTACGTTGAGCGCGCAAGCGACTATGTGCCGCCATCAACAACCGGACTCCCTGGCGCCAAGACGGCATCAGCCACCGGCCCTGGCGCTGTCTACACCATCACGCGCCTTATGGGCAGTTCCAGCACCCTTGCACTGGCTTCGGGTACGAACGCAAACCTCACGCTTTCGGGCACCACGATCAGCGCGACTTCGGCGATTGGTTCGGGCGTTTCGCAGACCGCGATCGTTCGTGAGTCCGAGGGGCAGCGGGCCGTCGAATATCCGGTGACGATTACGGGGCCTGCGCCTACCCCCACACCCTCGCCCACTCCAACGCCCAGCGGCACACCGCAGGGGCCGGAAGAGGATATCTGGGCGACCGCTCCGACAACCGAGCGCACCCTCTATAACTACTCTCGCGCAGGGCTTATCACCCGTCGCCCGCAGTCGATGATTGATCGTGGCGGTGGCGGTAACGGCCCTTACTGGCCGACCCGTCCCACACACATGCCCAGCGCCCAATACCCTGACCGCCATGTCTGCTATTACTCGACGGACCACGACGCGACCGTAGATGGCTTTTCCGGCTCCGGTACAGGCGGGCTTTACATCCTGACCAGCGTTGCGGGGCCATTGTCGCCTGCGAATTGGAAAACCTACGCCGACGCTCTGGTCGCTGGATGGTGGGATGACGTGCCCTCCAAGCCCGCAGCCGAGCCGATCTTCATTCCTCCGGCGCTATCGAGCGGGATGATTCAGTTTGAGACGCCGCAGATCGTTAGGTCTGAAGAGGGTAATTGCTGGGTGATCTTTGCCCAGGTCTCTGCATCACAGAGTAGCCGCCCTGATGGTTCCATAAACGGCGGACAAGGGACTATCCGCATCGTCTCTACGGATGGCCTTAACTGGACCGGGAATGACGCGAATGTCACATATGTTCCAAGTGACGAATTGGGAGCCGGGGACCACACTGGCTACTTAAACATCGGTCGCAATCCGTTCCCGGGCCTTATCAATCCGGCCACCGGAAATCCTTGGAAGTATGTCGGCTATTCGAGCATGACCGATGGCGGCACTAGCCCCGAAATGCAGTGGGGCTCGGATGCTATCCATGATTTGAATGTTCGCTTCCCTCTTACCCCTCTAGCGAGGATAAGCCCGTGGGGCGGTCGCGTTGCTCCAAACTACCCCGATGAAGGTAGCACTAACAACAGCCGCCTAGTCACTCGCTGGATGGATGTTGAGAGCTTCCGGCCATGCCCCCAAGGCTATATCGGCGTGATGTTTGGAGGCCCCCGTTCCGCGGGCGCCGGGATCGTACCTCGCAGCGTTTGGGAAGTGGTGATGGACGACACGGGGCGCGATATGCGTCGTCGTCCTATCCTGCTCTTGCAGAAAACAGGCGTAACGGGCGACGGCGACCGAGAGTCGGTTGACAATCTCTACATGAGCAACTTCGGGATGAAGCGCGTAGGCATCTACCAAGGGCAGAGCAACAATACTGAGGGCAATGCCCTGATGCTTGCCGTGGCTGATAAGCGCAACCCTGCGAACACGTGGCATCCGCCGCTTGATCCTGCGATCCCTTACGCTGGACGCGCAAACAACAGCTTCACCTTGAAGGGGCTTTCAGCCATCCCTGCCGGATGGTCTGAGCTATGGTTCGGCACGGACAAGCCTCAAGTCACATTCAGCGCGGACGGGATGACCGTCACACTAGACCCGGCTAAAAACCACGAATACTACCTCGTTGAGGATGCGGGCTTTCTGCCCTCTGCCACCCCCTACGCTGAAATCTCGTTCGACAATCTCAAGGGTTTGGCGTCGGGCACCCGGTATCCTTACGTCGGGTTCCTCGCTGAAAAGGTGGCCCGCGCGAACTGGCAGAACGCTTTGTTCACCGGCAACGGCGAAGGCACGAACCCGCAAGCGGTTGTCAGCAGTGTCGTCGGCGGCGTTACTGCCCACGGGGGAGCCTGGGCCGATTTCACCGGCATTGGTTACGGGACTTCCGGCACAACGCAGCAAGTCAAGGAATGCGGCGTGCGCTGGTTCCCGCGCGGCTCCGACACGACCGGCCCCAAGGTTTTCGGCCTCGCCCTCGGTCGCACGGAAGTCCGCATGGAAAACTCCCTTCTCGCGGGGTTGGACCTCAACAAGAGGTGGTATCGCTTCTTCGGATGGAAGGCCGTCGCCAGTACCGTTTCAATAGAGCGCGTCAGCGGTATCGATACCAAGGTACAGAACCTTGAGAACGAATTGGAGGAACTGCGCTTCTCCACCAGCTTCACCCAAGGGATCGCGACAAGCGGCACGGTCTCCCGGTCACGCCCTGGCTCTACGCTTTCAGGCCCTCCCGGCATCGCTTGGAACAACAGCGTTTATCCGCAGACGTACAGCGGAACGCCGACCACACCGGGCGTGCAGAACGTGGTCGAAACGAAGACCGGGGCCACCGGTTCGCCCAGGTCCACTCCTGTCACCGTCGCGGAAGGATTTGGTGGGTTCCTGCTCGACACGTTCACCGCAGCCAACGGCACACTGTTAACCGACCACACATCGGAAGTCGGCGGCAAGTGGCGCATGCACGCCGGGGCGACCAATGTCCCGGTTATCCATGGCGGTAGGGTGACAGGACCAACTGGCAACTCATGGCGGGCCATGAACCCCGTCGCGCCGACTAGCGACAATCATATTGTCACCTTCGACTTGGTTGTTGCGACCTTGGCAGGCGAGCCGGTTGTCTGCGTCAGAATGAACGACGACGCCGAAGAAGCCGCCGGTACTGCTCGCTACTATGCAGCGGGCTATAGCGTCTCCAGCCAGCAGTTCCGCATACTCCGCCAGTCTGGCAGCACCGCGACTGCCTTGGCAACTGGCGCGACGATACCTCTTGTTGCGGGGCAAACGTACCAGGGCACCCTACTCGTCGAGAAGATCGACGTATCAGGCACGCTCAACACCCGAATGACGCTGACAATTGCCGGGCTGAACCTCGCTTCCGATGGTTCGGCTGCGCTCGTGGCGACCAACAGCAGTTACACCACGGGCAAAATCGGCCTCCAGCAACGGCAGAATGGCACCACCACAACGGCAGGCATCCACTTCGATAACTTAAAGGTCGAACAGCTGTGACCCGCCCGGCTGTCGGTTGGTGAGACCGCTGCTTACCAAGGCTTACCCGCCCACGTTGGGCAAACCACCCAAGGAGACTACCTATGTTCCGTACTGCAATGCTGGGCCTGTGCGCCCTTATGCTCGCCTCTCCCGCTCTGGCGATGGGCACTCAGGGCAACCCCGAAGCCGCGCCGCGTGAGGCCGTGGGCGAGTACGACCAGCTCACCGCTCTGAACAGCGAAGTGGTGATGGCCCTCCAGCCTTCGCGGTCCACCGAAGCTGAGCGCAAGGCAGCGGCAGCGATCAACACCCGCCTCCAGCGTGCTGTCAGTGCCGCCTACAAGGCCACGACTGCCAAGCCGTTCAACCGTGCCGAGTTCGACCGTCAGGCCGCCTTGGTGCGCAAGGAACACGCTGCCGCCTGCGCTGTCCTGTCGGGCTGCTGATAGATGGCAAAGCCTCCCAAGCCGCCGCAGCATCAATCGCGGCCCAAGCCCAAGCCCGTAAAACGTGGCTGAAAACTACCTGCTGGCGGCAGCGCTCCTTGCTGTCCTGCCCGCTGTCATGGGCAACCGGACGGCTTGGGCGCTGCTCGCCAGCTACGTCTATGCGTGCGGGCTCGAATGGCTTGGGGTGCCGTTCAGCCTGCCGCTTTGGATTGCCGCCGACCTGTTCGTCCTCGCGGTCATTGTTCGCCCGAACATGTCCTTGGCAGACGAGCTGATAGCCGTTTTGTTCCTGCCCTCATGGTGGGGATACGCGGCGGAACCGGTGCTTCGGTATGAAATCGGGATGGGCGCCGTGTTCCTGCAATTCTTGCTCTGTCTGCCGGTCTGCAAGCCTCAGGGAACAACCGGGAGTGTCAGTCATGGATCGATCAAAAACGTCCATGGGGGGGTATAATGGACTTGTCTGGCCTCGGCCCGTGGCTGGGAGAGAATGGGCCTCTAGTGGGCATCATCGGCCTTCAATGGGCGGTGATCTGGCGTCTGCTCAACCGCTTCTTTGCTCAGCAGGATCTGGTGATGAAGGCGATGCACGTCGCGGAGCGGAGCGCCGAAGTGGTCGAGCGCGCGGTGAAAGAGAAATGAACCGCTGGCGCATCCTGTGGCGCGTCCTCACCGGGCAGGACGCCAAGACGCTGCGGGATCACAGCGCGGTGCTGGCCGAGCATGAGCGCCGCATAAACTCGCTGGAGCGACTGCACGAAGCACGCGCAGCCTTCCGACACGTCGCAGGGGGTGGCGGTAAATGATGACGAACGTATCTGCATGGTTGCTCGGACTTCTATCAATCGCCTCTGTTCTGATGTGCGTCCTGCTCTTCCCGGTCGTCGCTGGCGAATGGAAGGCTGGGGACTGGCGGCGCAACAAGGCCTTCTGGCTCGCTGCGGCTCTATGGGTTCACCCCATCGGCGCAATCATCATGTTCGTGGCCACCATGGCCTCTGGCGTCCGGTATGAAGAGGGCCTGATCCTCTACGGGCTCTGGACGGCATGGGGCCTCTGGCTCGCCGCGAAAACGATGGTGATCCACGTCAACGGACGGCTTCAACTGGCTCTGGCGCTGTACGCGCTGTGGTCGATCCTGCTTATCGCATGGAGGTGATGATGACCCTCGCAGACATTCAACGACACCTCGGCATCCCGGCAGACGGGCTGATAGGGCCGGTCACGCTCAAGGCCATTGCGGAGGCGCTGGGGATCGAAAAGGTCGGGATTTCCGACCTTATTCCCGGCGATTACTGGCCCATGCTCGCGAAGATCGAGAGCGGCAATCGTCCGTACATCAAGGCGCGGACCTCCAGCGCATCCGGCCTCTACCAGTTCATCAAATCGACCTGGATTGGCGAAGGCGGCGAATGGGGTCCGGACATGACGCAGGCGTTCGGCGGTTTGCGGCCTTCCGAGGCTGAGCAACTCCAGCGCGCCAAGACCTTCACTGCACGCAATGCCGAGTACCTGCGCAAGAAGGGCCTGCCGATCAACCGGGCGTCTCTCTATGCGGCTCACTTCTTCGGCGCTGTGACGGCGGCTCGCGTGATCGCGGCGGACGTGAAAGAGCGTGCTGACGTGTTGGCCGGCAAGGCGGCGACCGATGCGAACCCGTCCATCCTGCGCGGAAAGACTGTGGGCCAGTTCCTGTCGTGGTTGCACGGGAAAACAGGGGAGTGGGCTCGGTGAAACCTGCCGATCGAACAACTGGCTTAGCCGCCTTCATCGCCACTCTGGTAGCCGTTGTCCTGCTCTCCAAGATTGGCGGCAGTGGCGCAGACCTCGCGATCATGACCGGCCTGATTGGTGTACTCGGCATGCTGGCACCGGGCCTTGTGCCGTCGCGGGGCAATGAGCGGGATACTAAGCCCTCTGGCACCCCCGGCGATCCCGTAAGCGTCACAGAGACGGACCCGCACCCATGATCCTCGCCCGCCTCATCGCCCTGCCCGGATGGCTCAAGGCTGCGCTTGCTGGGGTGCTTGGCGTCGTCATCGTGACCGGCGTGATCCTTTGGCTAAACGCCCGCGAGGAAGCCGACGATAAGGCCAACCAGCAGATTGGGGCAACGCAACAGCGCGAGGGCGACCTGCGCGAAACCATCACACGAGTGGAGACAGCCAATGAAGCGCGCGTTGAGATTGCCGATCCTGATAGCCGCGCTCGGTATGACCAGTGCGTGCGGAGCGCCCGAACCCCCGAAAACTGTCTCAGATTACTGCCTGAACGCCAAGCGGATCAGCGTTGAACCCGCGCCGGTCGAGGGCATGGATGATCCGGGCAATCAGTTCGACAGCGAACCTACGCTGATCGAGGTGCTGGAGCATAACGAGGTGCATGATCGGTTGTGCGTGAATAGGTAGGCGGGCGCGGGCGGACTTGCACCACCATGCTAAAAGGATAGCCCAGGCAACTTGCCCTAACGCGCTCACACTTGGCAAAGGTGGCTGGAGTCGAACCAGCAGACGTAGGATTTGGAGTCCCGGCCAGCGCCACCGCCTCACCCTCGCAGTGCCGGTCTTTCCCGGCTGTCAGCCCGGCTTTCGGTTGCTTAGGCCCGCAAGGTCCGTCAGCAACCAAGTCCCGGTAACGTCTGCATCCCACCGTCACCTTGCGCGCGTGCAGTAGGCTCCGATCAGGTTGAATCTAAGACGGGTGCCGCCACCTGATAGGTACATCCCGAATTTAGCTGCGGGTTATCCGGCCGCCGCAGCCCCAAGAGTCTACTCCCCCGCGACTCCCTCTGCAAGGGCCTCCTTGCTCGGCGCGCTCACTTGGGGGACTCGCGGAGGGCGATGACGCGACCGCCGATTTCCTCTGCTATGCGCTCTGCTGATAACTTAGCGAACATCAGATGATGTTCCCGACCGGGGCCTTCAACCATCCACGCAACCGGCTCCCCTTGCTGCATCGCTGCGATGGCGGCGCGGGCTCGCTCGATCACTCTCAGGATCGCCCGCACCTCACGCATATCAATGCGCAGAGAACCCACTGGCTTATGTGCGTATGGGCGAAGGTCGCGCTCCACCATGTCGAGTAGTTTGCCGTCCTCCACCATCTCACTGTCCATTACTGTTCTCCATGCGGGGCTTCCCGGCTGCTTTCCATGAGGCAACCGCTTCAAGCCAGTCCTCGGCTTCCTCAACCTGGCGGCGACACTCTTCTGTTACCTCGTCGACCTCTCCGTCCGTCATGGCGTTGAAGTCACCCTGATAACGCTTCCATGCGTCGATCATTTACTGTTCTCCTGGGATGCTATGGCGCGGAGGGCGGCAGCACAGAGGGCGAGCGCGGGGGTGGCTGCGGTTGCAGCCGGTCCTCCCAGCTTTGCATTCGCACGACCCGTTGGATCAATGGTCAAGCGGACCCAAACCCCATCAGGCACCAGCAACATCGCTGCGCTCTCGTAGACGTGAAGATTGAGCATCGCGTTGAAGCGATTCCGCCTTACTTCCCAAGCCTTCCAACGCTGATTGTAACCGCTACACGGTCCCTGTGGCTCCGGGTTCAGCAATAACCAAGCCTCCCGCAGGATAGCTGCCTGCTCCCCCTCTCCCGCTCCCTCCGCACGATCTGCAAGAGACTGTAGTGTTGTGGGATCGGTCATGGGTGTTCCTCCAACTCGCTGAGCGACACCATCTTCACACCCGGCAGGCGGACAACCCGGATCGGCCCTTCGGATAGATCCTCAATGAAGCCGACAAGCATATTCATGCGGTCCTGTGAGAGGCTTACGGCGCACAGATCGCCGTCACCTACATCGACCACGATCTGAACGATCTTGATTGCAGCGCGCATCGACATCACCTTTTTCCCCCGGTGCGCCAAGTCACGCGCCAACCGCCAATAAGCGGCAGGACGCGAACGCCGCGCAGATTGCGCTCACTCCACAAAGGTCTGAGCTTGGGGCTTTTGAGCGCGAACACGGTGCCGCCAATGCGGATGAAGAAACTAAGGGCGCGCCAGTTGGCATAGAAGCGGCGGGGCTCCATCACGCGGTCCTTTCGGTGGTGGTGGAGAGGCGGTCGATCACCCGCAGAACCTCGGCGTGAGGCGAGAACCACTCTCCATGCAGGCGATGAGCGATCAGCCGCTGGTGAATCTGCTCTTCAGTGAACCGCCCGCCAGGAACAGTCGCCAGAAGGGTCAACTTCTCAGCGCTGCCGACCTGAAGGTTCTTGAGACGGGATTGCGGATTTCCCGAAACGCCAATCTTGATCGGCCCCGATGCAGCCTGAATGAAGTAGACGCGGCTTTTCGAGAGCTTCTCTTGCAGGACCACATAGCCCTCCAAGACCAGCGCCGTTTCTTCCGCCTCGATCTCCTCTTGCGAAGGCGGCGATCCCCATTCCGGTCGATTGGCCCATCGGCGCAGTTCGAAGGCCCGTAGGTAGTCCGGCATCGCAGCCAGTTCGCGCGCAGTAGGAGCGGCCTTTTTAAGTGAGACACTTGCCTCGGGACTCAGCGGCGGCTCGTTGGTCAATGCCGATGGTGAGCCATTCACAAACCGGCCTAGGTCCGTGCTTCTTTCAATCCTACTCGGGGAGCCAGTTACCTTTCTCACATAGTCGGACTCGACCGCAGAAGTCCTCGCTTTGCTGCGGTTTTCGCGCTTTTGGATCTCTTATGCAGTCGTATAGGATCTCATCCAAACGCCGGGGTATCGGGGGCATCTTTCGGGGCTATGCTGACGGACGCTGCCGGCAGAAATGCGGAGCTGGGAGAGCGACATCGCACGCTCTTCGACGAGATCGGTCCTTTTTCTTCTCAACCGATAGAATGGCTCCAAACTTGAGCGCTTCACATGCGAAGTAGGGAAACGAGAAACCCTCTCGATCCTCACGTTACGTCGCTGTAGAACACGCCCAGCGCTACGAATGCGTGCCGCTGCCGCGGGCAGCTCACCCCGTCGTCAGCAACCGCTCCACGGCCGCGCGCTGCAGTTGCCCCGTCGACTGGCAGCAGGGACAATCTTCTGAAAGCTTGAGCCGTTGCTCATCCCTCTGCTGAGGGCGATCAGCAACCGCTCCCGTGCAGATGCTGACATCATCCACGTCGATCAACGCTGTTGATCGGCTCGGCATAATGCATTATCGGCGAAATAACGGTACGAGTCAGTTTCACTTATGCGATCTGATGCCAGGCTCCACGTGTGAGCAGCCGTTCAGAAAAACGAACCGCAGAATTGCGGCATATCGGAGAGGAAGGGCGCCATGCGCAAAGCGAAGTCTATCGCTCGGTTTCTATGTGGTTCTGCAGTGCTCAGCGTGTTTTACACATCGGCCGCAGCTTCGGCGCAGGTCGAAAGCGCTGCAAATGATGCACAAGTCGCTGATGTCAGCACGCAGCAATCCTCGAGAACATCAGCGGCCTCGAACGACATCATCGTCACCGCACGGCGCGTTGAAGAGCGGCTTCAGGATGTGCCGATCTCGATTACGGCCTTCACTCAAGAACAGCTCAACAACCGCAACGTCGTCAGCGCGCGCGATCTTGCACAGTACACACCGTCGCTGACTGCAAACACGCGCTACGGTGCGGACAACACCACTTTCACGATCCGTGGCTTCAGCCAGGAACAGCGCACCACTGCCTCGGTAGGCGTGTACTTCGCCGATGTCGTGACACCTCGCGGCAGCGGGACAAATCCGGGAGGCGACGGAGCCGGTCCGGGCTATTTCTTCGACCTCCAGAACGTTCAGGTCCTCAAAGGCCCGCAAGGCACGCTCTTCGGCCGCAACACAACGGGCGGCGCGGTGCTTCTGGTCCCGCAGCGCCCGACGGACTCCCTGGAAGGTTACGTCGAGGGTAGCTACGGCAACTATGACATGCGGCGACTGCAGGGTGTAGTGAACGTCCCGGTTGGCGACACTTTCCGCGTCCGCGCGGGCGTCGACTGGCAGAAGCGCGACGGATACCTGCGCAACACCTCGGGCATCGGTCCCGACCGGTTTGGCGACGTCGATTATGTTGCAGGGCGCGTTAGCGCCGTTGCCGATCTCTCGCCCGACTTGGAAAACTACACAGTCGTTTCATTCAGCCGGTCATCCAACAACGGCATCATCGCCAGTGTCGATCAGTGCTTTCCCTTTCTCCCCAACGTGAATGGCGCGCTGGCACCGACTGCCTTTGGCAATGCGGCATGCGCGCAGATCGCCAGGGAGGAACCCGCCGGCTTCTACGCGGTGTCGAACTCGCTTCCGGATGCGCAGGTCACCAACCGTCAGTGGCAGATCGTCAACCGCACGAGTTGGCAGGTGAGCGACCGCGTGACGATCCGGAACATCGCCAGCTATGCCGAATTCAAGGGGAAGCAGCGTTCCGACCTGTTCGGTCTCCTCGCCTCACCACCGGGTGTTTTCCCGAGCCTTCCCTTTGTGACAATCCGCAACCTCCCCGGATTTTCGACCAACGATCAGGCGACGATCACCGAAGAGCTTCAGGTCCAGGGCACCAGCAATGACGACCGGTTGAGCTATCAGTTCGGCGGCTACCTGGAACTCGCTGAACCAGGTGGCTTTTCAGGCGTGCAGAACCCGACGGCAATGGCCTGCGTGGATTCCGACAACTTCCAGTGCCCAGCCGCGCGCAGCACGATGTCACGTGCAGCGCTGAAGACATCCTACCGCACTATGGCCGCTTACGGCCAAGCGTCCTACAAGCTTAGCGACACGCTGAAGGTGACCGGCGGCCTGCGCTATACTTGGGACAAGGTTCGCAGCGAGGCGATCAAGCACTCGATTGCCTTTCCCGCAGCGAACACGCCGGTGCTTTACTGCACCGACGCCTCGACAGGTCCGGTTGCGGGCGGCACCCAGCCAGGATACGGCCTCGACCGCCTGTTCAATTCCTGCACCCGCTATGACGAGCAGAGCACCGACGCGCCGACCTGGCTCCTGGGACTGGATTACACGCCGGTCCGTGACGTACTGGTCTATGCCAAGTGGGCCCGTGGCTATCGCCAGGGCGGCACCGCCTCGCTTTCGGCTGATGGCTACAACACCTATGACGCCGAGAAGGTGGACAGCTACGAGATTGGCGCGAAGACTAGCTGGCGCGGTGCGGTGCCCGGTACCTTCAACATCGCTGCATTCTATAACGACTTCTCCAACCAGCAGATCCAGGTCGGTTTCCAGCGGTCGGCCGGATCACCCCCTCCTACCATTCCACCAACGATCGGCATCATCAACGTAGGGCAGTCTCGTATCTACGGCGCGGAAGTGGAAGCTGGACTGGAGCCGTTCGAGGGGCTGCGCATCGATGGCGCCTATGCGTACATCAACACCAAGCTGCAGGAGGTCACCCCGATCAGCCTGAACCCGGACAGCCTCTACAACCGCGTCAACTTGCCCACGCCGGGCAATCCGCTTCCGTTCACGCCGAAGCACAAGGCCTCGGTGACTGCGTCCTACACGCTTCCTCTTGCGCAGGACGTGGGTGCTGTGACGATCGGGGGCACTGTGACTACCCAGAGCCGCACGACCATCATTTACACGCCAAATGGCGTCCTCCCTGGCTACACGCTGGTCAACCTGAACCTGAACTGGAACGAGATCTTCGGATCGCGCGTCGATGGCTCCTTGTTCGTGACGAACCTGACGAAGAAGAAGTACTACACCCACGTGAACGACCAGGGCGGCATCGGTCAGGTCGGCTTTGCCTCGTACTACCTGGGTGAGCCGCGGATGTTTGGCGCCCGCCTGAAGGTGCGGTTCGGCGACTAATGGCCTGGGGGCGCCATGCCCCCCCTTCGGCAAGGAGACTCGCCGCATGTATCTGAGCGAACTGCGCATCAACTGGCAGGCTTTATTAAGCGCCAGTGTCGGCATCGGCCTCGGCTCGGCACTGAGCCATTATACGATGAGCCTCTTTGGACCGCCCCTACTTGCCGAGTTCGGGTGGACCAAGGCGCAGTTCGCCCTGATCGGGGCGTTGCCGGTGGTGACTTTGCTGCTCGCACCGTTTGCCGGCCGCTTTACCGACCGCTTTGGAGCACGTCGGGCGGCAAGCCTGGGGTTTGTCGCCCTCTCGCTCGGCTTCCTCGGCTTCACTCAGATCGACGGCTCACTGCCGGCCTTCTTTGCGATATATGCCCTGCAGCATGTCTTCGGCATTCTGACGACCTCGCTCGTGTTCTGCCGGGTCATTGTCGAGCGCTTTGACAGGGCGCGTGGACTGGCGCTTTCTCTACTAATGACGATGCCGCCTCTGGCGGGCGCCATCGCTGCCCCTCTGCTAGGCAGCCTGATTGCAGCCGAAGGATGGCGAGCCGGCTATGCGGCCCTTGCTGCCGTCACTGCATTCGGCGGACTCATTGCCGTGGGAGCGATGCGCGCGCAAAGTAACGAAGCGGCCAAGGCGTGGGCCGCCAAGACACCGCCCTTCACCGCCGGTTCGCTGCGCAAGCTGCTGAGCCATCGCGGGCTGCTGATGCTGCTTGCAGGCATGTTCCTGGTCAACTTGCCTCAGGCAATCGCATCCTCGCAGTTGAAGCTCGTACTCGAAGACGCGGGAGTGGCTGCGAGCACAGCGACGTGGATGCTATCGGTCTATGCCGTTGGCGTGATCGTCGGACGTTTTCTCAGCGGTCTGGCACTGGACCGGATTCCCGCTCACCTGGTGGCGCTTGCGGCCCTTGGCCTTCCTGCGGCAGGCTATGCGATGCTCGGCAGCGGAGCCGTTCAGGTTGGGCCGGTTTTTCTGGCCATTCTACTGATCGGGCTGGCCCAAGGCGCGGAAGGCGATCTGGGCGCCTACTTCGTTTCACGCAACTTCGACATGGCCAACTTCAGCCTGCTGCTCAGCTTTGTCACGGCTGTGATCGGAGGCGGCTCGGCTGTAGGCTCGGGCATACTCAGCCTGATGCTCCACCAAGGCTTCGGCTACTCCGCGTTCCTTCTCTTCGCTGCAGTGACGACCGCTGTAGGTGCTGCATTGTTCGCCCTGACAGCAAAAAGCGGTGATAAAGCCGACCCTGTTCTATCGACCGGACAGGAGATGGCGCTGGAGCAGGTTGCCAAAGGTGAGGTGCATTGATCGGCCAGGCGTCCGCCCCAGCGTGTCGCTAGGCTGAAATGGCACAAGGGAGTGATGACACAAAGGCCGCGTCGCCCTTTTCGCGGCAGCGATCATGCGGTTACTCTGGTGCCGGGCAGTCAGTTTGCTAACGAGTTCGGCATGGAAATGGACATTTCGACGAGAGGCGAGACGAGAACCGTTCGTCCACGCGGCGGGCGCCCGACGCGCGAGCAGCAGCGGAAGCGCCACGACCTGCTCCTGAGCGTTGCTCTCGACGCGATTTTGGAAAAGGGTTTCGAACAGACGACGATCGACGAAATCGTCAGCGTGATCGGAATGTCAAAGCGCACTGTGTATGCGCTCTACAAGGACAAGTCTGCCTTGCTGGAGGCAGCCCTGCAGCGCGCTGTCGAGGATTACACCGTTCCCTATTCCGAAGTAGCCGCTCTCGTTGAGGACGATCTGCGCGGCACGCTGACCGCCATTGCCCTGATGCGGATCCGCAACGCCACCACACCATCCGCGCTCCGCCTGCAGAGGATCCTCACCGCGCAGGCTCATCGTTTTCCGGATCTTGCCTACGCCGCGATGATGCAGGGTATCCAGCCCGCAGTCACATTGCTGGCCGACCTGATCCGGGCGCACGCCGCGCCGGGAAGCGCAGGCGCCGCAGATCCCCACCGCGCCGCGACCTCCTTCATGAGCCTCGCTGCGGGCGGCCCGGTACGCCTGAGCCTCCTGGGACACGTCCTCAAAGAGGAAGAGATCAAGGCCAGCGTCGATTATAGCGTCACCCTCTTTCTAAGAGGATCAGGCCTCGAGAGTGCCGAATAGCCGCTCGATCGCTCGTCTGAAGCATACCCGAGAGGGGTCGTTCGCTGTTCGTGCAGCTGGCGCGCCGAACCCCTCTGCTACCGCTAAACGTCGGGTAGATGGGCCATTATCTTGTCGGGCGTAATCGGATAGCTTCGTACGCGCACGCCGCACGCGTGGTAGATCGCGTTACCGATTGCGCCGCCCGCGCCGCAGATCCCCAGCTCCCCCACCCCTTTTGCCTGAAGCGGGCTTGCGGCCGGATCCCTATCCTCGAGAAGCACGACGTCCATTTCGGGCACGTCCAGGTTCACGGGCACGTGGTACTCAGCCAAGTCCGGGTTTACGACATGCCCGTCACGCCGGTCGAACATAAGGTCTTCGGTAAGCGCGCTGCCGATGCCCCAGACCATCCCGCCAAGGCATTGTGAACGGGCGGTCTTGTGGTTGAGTACGCGGCCTAGCCCGAATGTCCCATGGAAGCGCCGTACACGCGTCTCGCCGGTGTAAGCGTTGACCCCGATCTCTGCGAAAAAGGCGCCGTACATTGCGGAGTGATACTGCTCCTTGACGGCACCAGGCTTGAAGTGTCCGATCGCCTCGATGCCCTCGCCTTGCAGAAGATCGGACACCCGGATCTGAAGATTTCCGGCGGTCGCAAGCCCCCCTTTCAGAGTCAGGTCATCGTCGCTGCAGCCCAACATGGGCGCGACCTTTTCCCGTATCGCCTCACAGGCCTCGAACACAGCGGATCCGGTGGATGCCGCACCCCAGCTACCACCAGAGCCTGCGCCCGGTGGGAAGTCTGTGTCGCCGAGGCGAACGAGTACGTTCTCGGGGTCGACCCCAAGCATCTCTGCCGCGATCTGGCCGAGCACTGTGTAGGTGCCGGTGCCGATGTCGGTCATGTCACTTTCGACGATCGCAGTACCGTCGGAGCACAGCCGCACGCGAGCTTTCGCCTCGTTGACGTTGTGCACGCGCGCAGCGGTCGCCATGCCGGTGCCAATCCACCATTCGCCCTCGCGCCGCAGACATGGCGCCCGCTTCTTGCCGTCCCATCCGAAACGCTCTGCCCCACTCGTCAGGCACTCTGCGAGCTTTCGAGAGCTGTATGGGACGTCGAGGCTCGGATGCCGCTCTGGAATGTTGCGCAGGCGTAACTCGACAGGGTCGATGCCGATTTCATTCGCGAGTTCGTCCATTGCGGACTCGAGAGCCACCATTCCAACGGCCTCCCCGGGCGCCCGGACAGAACCAGCCGTCATTCTGTGCACGCGCGCGACCTCGACGCGCAGCACACGGTTTTCGCCGCGGTAGAGAAACTTGCTTGCCTGCGTGACAGGCTCAGCAAAAACTTCTCCGGGCAGATTGGACACCAGTGCTTCGTGACCGAAGCCGCCAAGACGGGCGGCGGCATCAACAGCAAGCCGGAAGTGCTGCGTGGTTTCCGAACGCCGCATGACGCACTGAAAAACCTGCTGGCGCAGCATCACGACGCGAACCGGGCGGTTGAGCTTCATCGCAGCGAGCGAGGCTGCCACCGCCTCCGGGCTAATGCCCAACTTCGAACCGAAACCGCCGCCGACATACCGCGAAACCAGCCTGATCCGCTCTGGCGAGAGATCGAGGGCGTCGGCAAGTTCCTTCACGTTGTATTTCAGCATCTGCATGCTGAGATGCACTGTGAGTGAGTGACCATCCCACTCGGCGACGCTGGCATGGGGCTCCATGGGTGCACTGTTGTGGCATTCGGTCGTGTAGGTAACATCGACGGCATGGGCTGCATCGATCATGGCACCAGCCAGGTTTCCCTGAACAACCGATTTGCTTGTCTGTTCCTCCACTTGCGCATCGGCTGAGTGCGGGTCGAGCACAGTTCCCTTCTGTTCTCTGTATGTAACCTTCAAGTGCTTGGATGCGTCCCGCGCCTGTTCGAAGGTCTCGGCGACGACGAGGGCGATCGGCTGACCGTAGTAGTCCACCTTGCCCGGACCCTGAACGGGCGCCTTCCCCGCTCCGCCCTGAGCCGGACGGGTGGTCATGCGCGGGTCGGTTATGACAGCCACCACTCCCGGCATCGAGAGAACAGAATCCTGGTCGATTGATTCCACTGAACCTTTCGCGACCGTAGCGGTGACCAGCACGCCTTCCAGACACCCCTCGACGCTGTATTCAGCGGCATAGGGCGCGGTTCCGGTGACTTTAGCCGGTCCGTCCAGCCTGTTTAAGGGGCTACCGATGACTCCCTGCGCCATCCGATCCAGACGGTCGCGCTCATCCGGCTCATTCATGATCAAGGTGCGGATCATGCTGCAACTCCCGTGGCTTCCCTTAGCACCGCTTTGAGCGTTCTTCGGGTCAGCGGGACCTTGAAGTCGTTGAAGCCCCACACTCTCGCGCTGTCGAGCAGGAGGTCCGCGGCCTGATCGAACAAAGCATCGGTCGGCAGTTCACCAGTCAGCAGGCGGTCGACCCGCGAGTCGTGCCATGGCTTATGAGCGATGCCACCGAACGCGAGCGAAGCGGAGGCGATGCGCCCCTCTTCCATGCTTAGGACTGCTGCGATCGAAACCAAGGCGAAGGCGTAGGAGGAACGGTCACGCACCTTTCGGTAGATCTGCGTGCCGCCCGCGGGCGGGGGAAGCAGGACGCCCGTGATCACCTCACCGGGTTCGAGCACATTGTCCTTCTCGGGCTTGTCGCCAGGCAACCGGTGAAACTCACGGACAGGTACACGCCGCGTGTTCCCCTCCGCATTCATAATCTCGACCTCGGCTCCGAGGGCGCAAAGGGCAACGGCCATGTCGCCGGGGTATGTTGCGATACAGAGTTCATTGGAGCCTAGAATGGCGTGGATCCGGTTCATCCCCCCGATCGCGCCGCAACCGCTCCCAGGCTCGCGCTTGTTGCACGGCTGATCGACGTTGTAGAAATAATAGCAGCGCGTTCTCTGACACAGGTTGCCGCCGGTTGTGGCCTTGTTGCGCAACTGAAACGTCGCGCCGCCGAGAATGGCGCGGGCGAGGACCGGGTAGTCACGTCGGATGCGCATGTCGGCAGCGCAGTCACTATTCGTGACCAAAGCGCCGATCCGCAGTCCCCCTTCGGCTTCTTCGATCCGGCCCAGTGGAAGCTGATTGATGTCCACCAAAGCGCTGGGAGTCTCGATCTCCAGCTTCATCAAGTCGAGCAGGTTCGTGCCTCCTGCTATCGGGCGGGCGCCGCTGCGGATCATCTGAGCGGCCGAATCGACCTGATCCGCGCGCGTGTATTCGAACGGCCTCACTTGCTGCTCTCCGCAACTTCAAGGATGGCATCGACGATGTTCGGATAAGCACCGCAGCGGCAAATGTTGCCGCTCATACGCTCCGCAACCTCCTCGCGGGTGAGCCTCACTTCGCCTTCCAGGTCGCTGCTGACGAAGCTCGCCCAACCGCCGGCAAGCTCATCCAGCATGGCTTTAGCGGAGCATATCTGCCCGGGCGTGCAATATCCGCACTGGTAGCCGTCATGAGACACGAAGGCGGCCTGGAGAGGATGCATCTGATCCATCGTTCCCAAGCCTTCGATGGTGGTGATCTCGTCTCCGTCATGCATCACAGCAAGAGTGAGGCACGAGTTGATCCGGACTCCGTTGATCAACACCGTACAGGCGCCGCACTGTCCATGATCGCACCCCTTCTTGGTTCCGGTAAGACCGCAATCCCGGCGCAGGAAATCGAGGAGACTTGTGCGGGTATCTCCTTCGAATGCGCGTTGCTCACCGTTGATGGACAGTTTCATGCAAACTCCTCTGACCGTTCGCAACGCGCGGCGTTGCGGATCGATCCGGAGTTTCTGCACAGCGCTACGCCGGTGGGCACAGCCGTTCAGGACCTTTAGTTCGGTGACGCGGTTGCCGCGCCGGTCTCCTGCGAGGTGTCTCCGGTGGGTGCGAGGGCCATGTGGAAACTGAGCGACTGCCAGCCGCTTTCCTACACAAACCATACGGGTTATAACCTCTCTCTAGCTATCCGGGAGAGCCGCATGCTTCGCCGCACGATCGCCGAGATCCTCATCATCTTCCTGACGCGGCTCGTCGGCCGCTCCCGTCCAGAGCCTCAGGCTTCCAGTTTCGCCGGTGCCGGACTCTATCCTCCGGCGCGAGCAAAGGAGTTCGAACAGCTGAGCGCGGGTCTCGAGGAAAGGCCCGGCTTGGGCGCGCCGGACGATCCCTGGACTCGTCGCGCGCGGCCGACGTTCCTCTACGTCATGTATGCCATGATACTCGGCGCATTGCCCGTCGGCCTGATCGCCGCATTCCATGCCGAGATAGCCGCTGCCATCGCTGCAGGTGTGGCGGCTTACCTGAGAGCCCTTCCTGAGCCGCTCTACGCGCTCTTCGGAACCGGGTACCTCGGCTACGCAACTTTACGCCAGTGGGGCAAAGCGAAGGCTCAGGAGCGTTGAGCGCCCTGCCCCCTTCTTGCTTCGGCAGGTCCGTCGTTTATGCAGACGCTGATTCTAGCAGGGGAGTAAGAGCGTGCCGGAGAAGCTGATCCTTGTGCTGAACGGCCCTAATCTCAACCTGCTCGGAAAGCGGGAGCCGGGAATTTACGGCTCCGCCACTCTCGACGATATCGGCGCCGCGTTGACGGAGCGCGGGACAGCGCTGGGCTTCGCGGTAGAGGTTCGTCAATCCAATCACGAAGGCGATCTCGTGGATGGTCTTCACGATGCACAGGCTCGCGGTGCACACGCCGTGCTGCTCAACGCAGGCGCTTACACCCACACGTCCGTGGCACTGCTCGATGCCATCCGGGCTATCGAAGTGCCCGTAATCGAGGTCCACCTATCGAACCCCCATGCGCGCGAAGCATTCCGCCACACATCATGGGTTGCCCCCGCCGCGAAGGGGACGATCGCCGGCTTCGGTGCGGACAGTTACCTGCTGGCGCTTGAGGCAGCTGCACGGTTGTAAATTGCCGGTGCCTTATACGAAAACGCCCACCGCTCCGTTTGCCCAAAGGAGCAGCGAGCCCGCGAGCAGGCATAGCGTGCAGGTGCGTCTCAGTCTCCTTTTTGCTATACGCCTAACCAACAGTTCATAAGTGAGCGTACATAGAAGCAGGAGAACAGCCGCCGCCCCGAAATCGGATGCAGTCCAGTTAACCTCTCGCGTGAACTGCATTGCAACAAGAGGCATGATCAGAAGGACACAAATGGCCGACGCAGTGATCCACCGCCTCCTGGCATCCCGGACCGGGCTCCGTATGCCCGCGGTGGTCTGCGGCCATCCGCGCGGCATCGTCATTCCAGCGGCACCCCGGGCACGCTTTTCGCGGTGCGTATCGTGAGCGAGGTCTTCACACTGTCGACATTGGGCGCGGGCGTGAGTTTCGACGTAAGAAACTCCTGGAAGCTTTGCAGGTCGCGGCTGACGATCTTCAGAATGAAGTCGATCTCACCGTTCAGCATATGGCACTCCCGCACCTCGGGCAGTCCCCGCATGTGGTCCTCGAATGCGCGCAGGGCCTCTTCCGCCTGGCTCTTCAGGCTGACCAGCGCGAAGACAGTGATGGTGAACCCCAGCTTCGAGGCGTCGAGGTCCGCATGGTAGCCTTGAATCACACCAGCCTCTTCAAGGCTGCGGACCCGGCGCAAACAAGGCGGAGCGGTGAGTCCGACCCGGTGCGCAAGCTCAACGTTGGTAATCCGCCCCTCGCGCTGCAGCTCGGCGAGGAGCCTGCGGTCGATTTCGTCAAGATTGATCATGGGCATGATTGCCGCGCCTCACTTTGTTCCGATTCAACGGCCGAGAAATATCCAGAAGCCCTTCTTCGTGGCGAAGAAATATTATTGTTCCCTAACGTAATTGTCCCGCTTTGCAACGCCGCTCCCGATCCGCTTTCCAGCGGCGGGTGGTTTGCTACGGGTGGCGACCATCCGGACCAGTCTGGTCGGGATTGGAGCAGTCGCGGCAATCCCGCTCGCGCGCCTGGCGGAACATTGATGCACTTCGACGATCGCCTTGCCACCGTGCTGCGGCAACCGGTTTCCGGTCCGGCGATGGCACGGATCCAATTCCGGCAGCTGATCGACCTGCTCGCACAGCCCGTTCAAGATGGACCCCAAGGACCTGTCTACGCGCAGGCCTACGCTCGGCTTGACGCACTTGCGAACGAGATCCCCGCAGCCGAGCGTGCCACCATCCTGCGCGAACCTTCGACTCGCCTCGCGGCGCCGGGGCTGGTGGCACACTTAGCGGATGCGGAGCCGGAAGTCGCAAGCGCAGCCATGGCAGCGGCAGATCTGCGCGAGGAGGAGTGGCTTGCACTCGTCCCGACCCTTCCTGTGCGCGCACGCGGCATTCTACGCCACCGTCGGGAGTCCACTCCGAGAGTCGAGGCACTGCTCGAACGCCTGGGAATTGCCGATCGCGCCTTGCCGCCAGCCGCTGCCGCCGTTCCCCCGGAACGGCAGGGACGCCCCGAGTTAGTCGTGGTCGAAGGCGGTGCATCTGGTCGCCGCTCCAAAGAAGACAAAGAGGACAGTGGAGACGGGATCGGTGCGATCGTGCAGCGCATCGAGGCCTTCCGAAAGGCACGCGCCACACATGCGGAGGGCCGCTCAGCAGAAGCGGTAAGCCCGTCGGAGCCGGTAAGCGCAGCCAGCCGGGCCAAGGTTCTCGCGCTCGACTTCACAACGGACGCGCAAGGCCGGATCAACTGGGCGGATGGTCCACTCGCTCCCGGGCTGATCGGGTACAATCTCGCTGTCGCTCCCGATGAGAGCGCGGCGGCACGCATCCAAAGTGCGATGCGTGAACGCCAGCCGCTGACGCGAGTCGAGGTAACACTCGCCAGCGCTCCTGCCCTCGCTGGCGCTTGGCGCCTCGACGCCCTGCCGCGCTTCAGCAAACCGGATGGTCGCTTCGTTGGCTACGCCGGCCGCCTGCGCCGTATGGTAGCGCCTTCGGATCAACGTGATCTGAGCAACACGCAGGCTGACACCATGCGGCAGGTGCTGCATGAGCTTCGCACGCCCGCCAACGCCATCCAGGTCGCCGCCGAGATCATCCAGCAACAACTCTACGGGGCGGCGCCTCATGAGTATCGCGCGCTCGCCGCGGCCATCGCGGGTGACACAGCGCAGATCCTGGCCGGTTTCGATGAACTTGACCGTTTGGTGAAGCTGGAAGCCGGTGCACTGACGCTTACCGAAGGCGAGGCCGATCTGGCTCGGATCGTCACGGAGACAGTCGCACGGCTGCGCGCCTGGACATCTCCACGGCGTAGCGGCTTTGCGCTTGCCACCGACTTTGCCGACCAGAACGCAACGCTCATTCCGCTCACCATTGATCATGAGGAAGCGGCCCGGCTTGTCTGGCGCCTTCTTGCGACGCTCGCCGGGTCCACCGCTCCGGGCGAGATGCTCATGCTCGACCTCCAGACTACAGCTGTGAATGCTGTCCTTACTGTCGACGTGCCCCGTTCGTTGATGGAGCGAATGGAAGGCGAGCCTGGCGCCCCGCAGCCTTTCGAACCGACGCGGTCACTCTCGGCGGGAATGTTCGGGCCCAGCTTCACCTTGCGATTGGCCGTTGCCGAGGCCGCCGGCGCAGGAGGACGGCTCACTCGCCTCGATTCGCGGCTCCAGCTGGTCCTTCCATGCTTGACGGCGCAAGTGGCGGGACATACCCACGCCTGACTAAGCCGCTGCTCAGCGAGCGGCGGCAGCGATCGAAACGGGGGGATATACGTTGCCGGGTCCAAACCTCCTGGAGCGCCCCACTTCTCCTGACTACGTCACGTTTCGGAACGATTTCGGACAGCGCTTCCTTGTAACTGTCGACACCGAAGAAGAGTTCGACTGGAACGCCTCCCTCGATCGAGAGAAGCATACTCTGGACACCGTTCCAGCGCTGCGTACCTTCCAGGAATTCTGCGAAAGCCACGGCGTGGTTCCGGTTTACTTGATCGATTATCCTGTCGCCCAGGCGCCAGAAGCCGTCGAAGCGATCGGCGCCGCTGTTGCGGCCGGCCGCGCCGAAGTCGGCGTTCAGCTGCATCCCTGGGTCAGCCCTCCCCTTGCGGAAGAGGTCAACCAATACAACAGCTACGCCGGCAACTTGCCCGTGGAATTGGAGCGAGAGAAATTCCGGATCCTGCGCGACACTATTGAAGCCAAATTCGGTTCGCGGCCGCTGATTTACCGCGCGGGTCGCTACGGACTTGGGCCAGAGACCGCAGACATTCTCGCGGATCACGGGCTTACAATTGATACCTCGGTGCGGGCGATGTTCGATTACAGCGGCTCCGGCGGACCGAACTATCGCGATCATCCCCTGCGGCCTTACTGGGTTGATCGGCAGCGAAACCTGCTTGAGCTGCCTCTCACCACAATCTTCTGGGGACCACTGCGCCAGCTCGGCAACGTAATTTACCCGCACCTCTGGCGAGCGCCATCGATTCGAGGGATTCTCTCCCGCGCCGGATTACTGGAGCGCATTCCCCTGACTCCAGAAGGAGTTACTGCCGAAGAAGCAGTGCGCGCGATCGACGTGGCTCTGGACGAAGGATTGCCCGTTCTCGTACTGTCTTTCCATAGTCCGTCGCTGGCGCCCGGCTACACGCCCTACGTCCGCAACGAGGAAGACCTGGAGCGTCTTTATGCGTGGTGGCGCATCGTTTTTGCCCATCTTGCCCGCCGCGGTGTGCAGCCAACCTCGGTTACTGACATCATGGAGAGCGTTGCGCTTGCCTAGTGCGCTTGAGCAAGCTAGGGAGCCTTACCCGGCGGGGCGCAAGCATCGCCGGTGCCGGCTGGTTCGTCTCTGGACGGCCCCGGGCCTGTAGCTCAGCGGTTAGAGCTGGCCGCTCATAACGGCTAGGTCGCGGGTTCGAATCCTGCCGGGCCCACCACCGCTTTGGTGGAGAAGTATAGTCGGGGAGTGGCGCAGTCTGGTAGCGCGCCTGCTTTGGGAGCAGGATGTCGCAGGTTCGAATCCTGTCTCCCCGACCATTTCTATTTTTGCTAAGGTTTCCAATCACTTACGCGAAGAGTTTGCGGGTGAATTGACAGTGGTATTGACAGCGCAAATTGACAGTTGTCGCCTCTACATAGCCGTACTAGCCTGTGCTGGGGGAGACGGCCGGCGTGTATTGGGTGGGTACGATCGTCGGTATTCTGCTGGTGGCGGCAGCGATACTCTTCGATGAAAATGCACCACGGCCATACCGCATATTGATCGGCTTGCCGGGTACGATCCTGCTGATAGTCGGGATCTTCAACGTCTAGAACTCTGACAATCGGCGTGATCCCGGACGCGGCGGCGACCGCGGAGCCGAAGGCTGCGTGTGATTTGATCCACACACAGCCCCTGTCTTAATTGCCCCTCCGACATGATTCGCCCGCCATCGTGAGCGGTCGTCATGTCGGAGGGATCTTGATGACTACCAATCTCACGCGGGGGGACCGCGCACTACTTGATACGCTTGCCGAGCTACTGTTGCTTGCCGGCGCTGATCGTGCAGCCGATACGATATATGCAGCCATAGGCGCAGAAGCACCTGCGGATTGGGCACCCGGCAGCACAATCGACGGGCAGGTCGATTGCGAGTGGCAAGAGGCGTTCGGGAACTAGCTCAGCCTCTAATCAACGTCACACCCCAGCCCGCCATTCCTCGCGAATGGCGGGCCTTTTGCATGAGCTTGAGCTTTCCTGCGGCTCTACTAGGATCGTTCCAGGGGGATTAGATGACCAGCAATGTCGTTTCGTGCCCGGCGTGCCGCCGGCAGGTCGAATGCCGATCTTAACTTCGACACTTGTTGGAGCTGCGGACACCTCTTCCGGTGAGAGCACTGAGCGGCTGGGCCTAAAGTTAGCCGAACAATCCGCGAAGCTTCGAAAAGCGATGCTGGCTGGCGCTTTGGCACCTGAAACGATTCGCCTGCGGATTAGAGGCGCTCTCGGAGATCGGTTGCTCGTGACGAAAGCACGCGCTCGGCAGGCTAGGTGTCACAAGCGCAAAGCGCATCGAGCCATTCGTCGGCACTCACGCCTCCATCGCAGCTGCCATGGGTATGCAGGGAGTTGCTCACCTGCTGACTAACTATTGCCTATAATGCTCGCGCTTGCCACTTGCAGTCGAGCCACGCGGAAACCCGCTGATGAACGGCCTCTATGGCGGCTCGCGCTTCACCAGAGATGGAATAGAGCTTCCGACGCTTGTCCGACGGTGCATGGTTATACGTAATCAGACCTAAGCGAGACAGGTTTCCCAGCGCTAAATTGAACTTCGTGGTCGAGGATCCAACCAGCTCAGATAGGTCGCTATTCGCTAGGTGCGGCTGGAGGTAGAGGTAGAGAAGTATTTCGTACTCGCAGCTTAGGTGATCAAGGCGGTCGTCCGGCTCTCGCACACCATTGCGCCCCTCAAGCTCACCGGGGTTGATGCCTAACGTTGCGAAGCTCGCGTGCGAAACCAGGTACCTCTTGAAGTTCGTTAGAACAAGCTCTTCAAATCTCGGGCTCAGTCGATAATGCCGGCACCGCCGGTCGAACTCGCCTGGCTCTGAATTGACAACTCCCCAGTGCTTAAGGCGCTCTATGGTCTTGTAGCAACCAGCCGAGGACAGGCTAGAGTTCTTGAGCAGTTCGTCTGCCGTAGCTCCACTGCGTTCCAGAAGGAAAAGAACGATTTCGTATTCCGGGGTCAAAACCGGGATCTGCAATGATCTAGAGAGATCATTGAGAATATCTATAATCCGGTCCGTCATCGGCTCGGCACCCCCGCCGCACTACCCCGGGAGCGGCTTAGGGCGCACTACCAAAGAGCGCAAGTAGCTCCGTTTTTTGTAGCTAATCTCTGTTCTTTATTCCGACAAAGATTTCGAGGACGAGTAGTTCCGGGCAAAGATAGGGGGCAGCAAAATTCCTCAAAGCGCTTGCCTCGCTCACAACCGTTGGCGAGGCACCAGTGCCTTCAGGAACGAAGCAATCCCAGGAACTTACAGTCTAATCTGTTGAATACAGATAAGAGCGTGCAACCATGTCATGGTTAAGCGCGCCTAACCGAAGCAAGCGCGTTCTTGGTTGAGGATGCATTTCAGTGGAACGCGCTTGCTTTGAAACTCAGCACCGGGACCGTGCTTGTGCCCTAATATGGGTAGGGATCTGACGATGAACGACGATATAAAGTATTGCCTTGATCGCATCAGCGACGAAGAACGCTGCGCAGAAGAAGCCGCCTCTCTGGAGGCACAGTCAGCGCATACGATGCTTGCTATGTTGTACAGGTCAGAACTGGAAGCCCTTCAGCGCAGACAAAGCCGAGCTTCCGAGACGCCGATAACGCATCTCTCAAACGCCATTCTGAACTCCCGAGGCGACCCGAGGACTGTTTGCAACTAGCTGACGTCCTTGCAACTAGCCGTCGGAACCGCTCAGCTGTTCCGACGGCATTTTTGCAACGCTCGGTCGAGTTGGTTTGATCTTACCTCCTGAAACATCAGCTGTCTAGTTGGTCAGGAGATGCACTTTGGGGCACCTGCTAATCGGCGAGCGAACGCAAGACGCGAACTTGCAAGTTACAGCCTCGCGTTGAAGGAGCGCAATCCAATTCTGGAGCGGGTGGGGGCACAAAGTGGCCTGACCTAGAATTGAGGTCCGCCCTGTCTTCACCTAGACTACTTGGATGATTCGCGCCTTCCACATCGAGGTTATGACCAGGATGGAATAGCTCCCAACTATCACGCACGTCCGCTTTGTTACTACATGTGAATGTAGCAGCACGCCGATGCGCAAGTGCTTGCCCCACAGCTTTGCTGCGCCAGGATCCCGCCACGGTTCTGCGCTGCCATCGTCGGCGTTCGCTGATCGCGTGCTGTGAGACTGTAGAGGCTGTGCAGGGCAAGTCGGCTCGCGCTCATTCATGAGGGCAAGTGGAGCCGGGTGCTGTCATGTGATCGGGGTTGCTCTGACGCTTTCCGATGATCGCTTTTTCCGAACGATCTTCAAAGTTCTTTTGAATTGTTGGTTTTCTTACATGCCCCCTGGGGAGGGGGTGCCCCCTGCCCTACCCTGCACTGCCATGGCGCGCTTCTCTACTCGCTGAATAGCAGCACGGCTCACGCCATACTCTTTCGCTAGAGTACCAAGTGAGACCCCTTCTGCACGCCGGGTACGGATGGCGGCTTGCTGCGCCTCTGACAGCGCTGCTGGCCGTCCTAGCGCCTTGCCCTGCGCCTTGGCACGGGACAGGCCAGCTTGCGTGCGTTCAATCAGTAGATCACGCTCGAACTCTGCCATGGCGCTAATAACGCCCATCATCATCTTACCCGCCGCGCTGGTAAGATCAGTGCCGCCAAGGGCGAGGCAGTGAATGCGGATGCCCTCACCTGCCAATCGCTCGACCGTAGCACGCACGTCCATGGCATTGCGGCCAAGCCGGTCTAGCTTGGTGACGACAAGCACGTCGCCGCTCTCCATCCGATCCAGCAACCGCACAAAGCCCTTGCGCTCCATCGCCGGCACAGAGCCCGAGACAGTCTCAGCAATCGCGCGCTTAGGCTCCACGGCGAAGCCAGCGCCTTCAATCTCGCAAAGCTGGTTATCTGTAGTCTGATCAGCGGTGCTGACGCGGCAGTAAGCAAAGGTGCGGGCCATGCGGCGACTCCTGTATCGAAACCGTGCATCCTTATTGCACCCGTATCGATACTATCGTCAAGCTATTTTCCGATACATGCCACGCATCTACAACGTAAACGGACGATTCCGATACAGTGAGGTACCGGCGGCTGAAAGACGGCTCCTGCTAGCCGCTTTCCAGCAAATCGAGACTGTGCAAGGCTGTCACGACTCGCGAGAACAGCCGCTCGGAACGGTTAGGACAGGGGCGTTGAGCGTGGAGCGGCTGTTCTTGATCCAGTTGGTCGCGTTCCGCTGATCAATCCTTCTTCGACGGTTCCGGCTTTGAAACAGCACTACCGCTGGTCGGCGGTGTTCCGAGGCTTCCAGATGCCGGCCTGTAGCCGTTCTGAATGGTCCCTTTGGGCGCAACATGGCCTTTCTGAACCCAACCCTCTAGACCCATCTTATTTTCGTCGCTTATGCTGATCCTCCATTGATGAACTCAACAAGTTGGATGCTCCCGCCACATATTAGAATGCAGCGGGGCTGACCTGACCCCCAGCTTTCCTCCAGCTGGGATTAGAGCCGGGCGGTTGTTTTGCGCATGAGCGCGGTTGAAGCAATGGGCTGCGCAGCGGAGCCCGTAGGGCGTAGCGGAGCAGGCCATTGCTGTTGCAGTTCGGCGGCGAACGCCGCCGGGGTGTCGTATCCAAGGGCCGAGTGCGGCCTCTCCCGGTTGTAGTCTTCCACCCACGCGGCGATCTCGGCGCGGGCGTGATCGAGGCTGAGGAAGAGCGTCTCATTGAGCAGCTCATCGCGCATGCGGCCGTTGAAGCTCTCGACATAGCCGTTCTGCATCGGCTTGCCGGGCGCGATGTAGTGCCACTCCACGCCAATTTCCCCGCACCATGCCAGCACGGCGTTGGAGGTCAGTTCCGTGCCGTTATCGCTGACGATCATCCCCGGCTTGCCACGCTTCGCGATCAGCTCGGTCAGCTCGCGCACCACCCGGCGCCCGGAGATCGACGTGTCCGGCACCGCTGCCAGGCACTCCCTGGTCACGTCATCGACGACGTTGAGCACACGGAACCGCCGGCCCGACGCCATCTGGTCGTGCACGAAGTCCAGGCTCCAGCGTTGGTTCGGCAGGGCCAGAACCGGTGCCGGCGCCCTCGCGCCGATCGCACGTCTGCGGCTGCGCCGCCGCCTGACAGCCAGTCCTTCCTCCCGATAGATCCGCTGGGTCTTCTTCCGGTTGATCATCACGCCCTCCCGGCGCAGCAGGATATGCAGCCTGCGATAGCCGAACCGCCGGCGTTGGTTCGCCAGCTCGCGCAGCTTCTCTCTCAATTCGGCATCGTCGGCCCGCGTCGAGCGGTAGCGCACGCCCTTGCGATCGGCACCAACGACACGGCACGCCCGCCGCTCGCTCATCCCGTGGCAGGCCCGGAGATGAGCCACAGCTTCCCGCTTGGCGGCGGGCGTCACCACTTTTTTGACAGAAGATCCTTCAGCGCAGCCTGGTCCAGCATCGCATCGGCCAGCAGCCGCTTGAGCTTCGCGTTCTCGTCCTCGAGTGCCTTCAGCCGCCGAGCCTCGGATACCTCGAGCCCGCCATACTTCGACTTCCAGTTGTAGATCGTCGCTTCCGACACCCCGTGCCGGCGTGCCAGGTCTGCGGTCTTCGCCCCTGCCTCGGCTTCCTTCAGCACGCCGATGATCTGCTCTTCTGAAAACCTCTTACGCTTCATCTCGTCCGTCCTTCCATGGACCGGACTCTAATCGAGCGTGGAGGAAAATCAGGGGGTCAGGTCA
>NZ_JBFNXR010000049.1:0-10942 GCF_040813635.1 Novosphingobium rhizovicinum
TCGAACGATGCGCCATCGCCTGCTCTCCTCCTGGGAAAGCTCATAGAATCAGCATTCATCGCACCTGTCTACGCCCACCCGCGCACAGGTCTCATTAGGCATTAGCCTATTCGCGAAGCGCGTCGATCCATTCGCGAGATACCGCCTCGACCATGTCGCGAAGCGAACGGATTGCGGCCGTGATGGCCGCGAGATCGTCCGTGCCGACCTCAAAGCTGGCTGAGTAGCGGGCCTCCACGTAGGCGCGCTTGGCCAGTTCGAACCGACGCCTGTCGAGCTTGGTCGCGCGCGGCCAGCTGTCGACCAGGCGCGGCTCCTTGTCCTCGGCAAGCGCGCGTAGGAACTTGAGATTGTGCGAGCGCGGCACGTAGTGCGTGCGGACAAGCAGGAAGCAGGTGTAAGCCCGCTCTGCCGCCTGATGCAGCGTGAACGCCGCAAGGTTCCTGTTTCCTATCTTTTGATAGTGGTCGGCTCCCGACAGCAGGTCCGCAATATCGGGATACCATTGATCGAAGTACGCCTGCGCCATCTCATAGGCATCTGCTGAGGTTAGCGGCTTCGGCGTTGCCAGTTCGACGCCAGGCAGCACGTAAAGCGCGATGCCGTCGCGGGCGATGTCGACCCAGAAGTACTCGCCGCGCGACAGCCCTTGGTTCACCTCATCAAGAGTGTGAACGATGATGTTGACTGGGCGCCTGATCGCAGGGTCACGCTGGATCTTATCCTCGGCGACGTACCAGTACTCGGCGATATCGGTCAGGTCCTTGTGGCTCACGACGACCAGGATATCGAAGTCCGACTGGTAGCCGTTCGCTGCCTCGTCGACCCAATCATCTCGGCTGTAGCTGCCGAACAGGACGATCTTCTGGACTTTGCCGTTCTTCTTCCACGGCTGCGTCGCGCCTGCGATTGCGACCGCAAACTCGTCCATCAAGGTTTGCCGCACGCGCGCCAGCTCGCCCTGCTGGGTGATCGGGAGATGGTCGATGTCAGTGCGCATCGCCAGAGTCTCGCGATCTCGTATACAGAGAGCAAGCTCCAATTCGCGATTACAGCGCGGCGTCCCATCGCACTCGGCGGGAAACTATGCCGAGCCGATTACTCCCGGAAGTGCTGGGAAACTGCGACATCCTACCCCCGCTCGGGATAATCGCACTTATGAGGCGTGCGGCATAACAAAAAGTATCAGGTCTCCACAGACCAAAGGGTGGCATAGTTGGTGCAAGCTTGAAGGGTGCGTCAGACACCTGGACGCTGAAGACCTACACCACCCGGGTTACCCCCGCAGTTGCAATACGGCGAACTTGTCAGTGCCCATTCCGCTTCTGAAAAAACTTTCCTACATATAACCAATATGGTTCTACTGTGGCAGCAGGAGGTGATCTATGACAAGCCTTTATACCACATACCTGATTGCGCTGTCCTCGCTGATCACGAGCATTTCAGCTCTCGTCTGGTCATTTCGACGAAAGCCCTAGGCCGACGCAGAATCGACACGGTGGACCTATCTCGCGGCGAGTAGCGGCGCACGTGACCTCAAGCGGCAGTCAGGTAGAATGGCCTGGTCTTAAAGTTCGGGAAGACGGCCCGCTTTACCGGAAGGTTTGCGAGCATACCAATGATTACTGCTGTCGCGTATCAGCGGAACTCCGCACCCCTCGCAAAGCGCTATATAGCCGTCACTTCCCCCTCGTGCGATTGACACAATGGATGGCCTATGCCGGCCGATGATGCAGAAGAATGACACAAGTGACGAATACCTCGCCGTCAAAGCTACGTCAGCATGTTTGTGGGTTACCAGTGACAAGGTAGGTAATCGGCTCGGAAGAGTGACGGAAAAGACACGGCGGCCCTGCGGCGTTCCAAATCACCTCCCGCCTTAGGAGTATCATCCAAAAGCAACGTCGCGGAAACGTGGTTTGACCAGCGCTGCGAGGTGACGGGTTGGCGAGAGCGGCGTAAGTGATTGCTTTGATGTAGAAAAATGGGTGGCTAGACCGGCCCCTGCAGCGGGGCAAATTATGCCACGGGCTACACCCGTCGAGAGCGACAACAGCGCACCGGGGTTTGCGTTTTCAGCAATCGGGCGCAAGAAGATCACAGGTGCGTTCGACAGTGGTCGGCTCACCTTGGATGGCGGCGTACTATTGCTGGCACAGGCCAAGGGCGCGATGGGGATCTGCCGGAAGCTTGTGGCTTGCGCGACCCTGCGCGGGTGATCCATCGCTTTGATGACATCCTGCATGCCCGCAGGTTCGCGATTGCGTGCGGCTACGAGGACGCCGATGATCTCGACGCCCTCGCGACGATCCGGGGTTCCGCCTGGCGCTGGGCAAGCTGCCGGGCTCGGGCGCGGGGCTGGCCAATCAGCCGACGATAAGCCGCTGGGAGAGTGCACCGAACACGCGCGAGTTCGTCAGGAGGATGGGCGCGATGATCGACATCTACTCCGCTAGCTATCCCACCGCGCCGGCGACGGTGACGTCGGGTATCGATGATACCCGTGATGTCGTGCACGGCTATCAGCAACTCTCATTCTGGAATGGCCATTACGGCGAGCGCCGCTTTCTGCCGATCCATGTCTACGATACCGCCACCGGCCGGCCCGTGGCGATGCTGCTGCGCACCGGCAAGACCCCGTCGGGCGCCGATGCTGCTGGCCACATGATCAGGGGCCGACCAGGTAATCAGGTTAGTGGAGTGCAGGTTTGGCGGCTCCGATTACCGCCAAACCTGTTTAACAAGGCGGGCCGCGGCTTAGAGCTTATACCTGTGTATTGGCACCCTTCGCCTCGTGCCCCTTACGATAATGTTGAACGCGGCTTGCTCGCAGCCCAGATACACCCTCCAGCTTGACCATTCGCTGCCATGATCCCAGCTCCTCAAGAGAGAGGTGGTATCGATCGCATGCTTCACGCACGCTCAGCAGGCCTCCGTTCACTGCCGCGACAACCTCTGCCTTACGCTGTGCTACCCAGCGCGACGTATGAGGAGGCGGCAGATCTGCTATGGTCAGTTCCTCGCCAAGCAAGCCGACGACTTTATCAGATCCAACGGTTTCACCGTGCAACATAGCGTCAACTCCATTTTTCTAATGAAACTCCCCGCTCCGAGCCCAATTTGGGCCCAGAAGGTTAATCCGGACTTCACAGAAAAGGTTAACAGAACAGTTAACGCGGTGGAGGAATATGACAAAAAATGTATGAGTTTGTGAGTATCATACGTAAAATAAGTCACTGTGCGTTTTGACAAGTAATTCGAATAAACTTTCGGTTTGTCGTCTGTGAACGTCATTCCGGCCCAAAAATTCGAATTTTCGGGAACCGATCAAAACTGAGCGCGTTTAGGCCTGTTGCGTTCGCTCGCTTTGGTAGCTCTGGTATGATCATCTGACGCGATTGCAGCGGCAGATTTGGCAATCGCGTTGCTTGGGATGGCAGATCTGTTTCCCAGAATCACTCTTCACTGATTCGGAGATGCTCACAAAATCACGTCAAGCACGGGTAAATACCGATGATAGCGGTAAAGCCATGTAAACCAGGCTCCTATACTCCTTGTTAGAGATGCCCAGAGAGGGTCTTGCACAAGGTCGCACTTACATGATGAAGGTCGCAGAAAGTGATAGGTACGCTTTGGCCTCTCAGGAGGACCGTTGCGCCCCTCGCACGAGCGTTTCCATCCCCGCCGCGCTTAGACCAGCGGGTGGCAGGCGCCTGCAGACCGTCATTCGTGACATTTCTTTGTCGGGCTTCTCAGCAGTGGCAATCAGCAGGATACCTAGTGGGACATGCTGTTGGCTGACGCTACCTGAACTTGGAACATTAAAGGCACAGGTGATCTGGTGGGATAAAGGGCGCATGGGGTGCGCCTTTGAGCAGCTACTGGATCAGCCTGCTTTCGATAAACTTGTCACCCGCTGGATTGTCGGCAACAGTCTGCCTCCGAGCCTTCAAGGCTAGATCGATACTGCCACCACGTGGTTCTCGCATGATGGCTGTCAGATTAGCTGCTCCTAGAGAGTAGGACTCCGTCACCTTGTTTGATTTCCGCGGTCGGTCGTAGTTGTGGGAACTGTTTTGACCGCCATCTGCGAACCTGCACAGCCAAATGAGCGGTCTTGATAAGACGCCGCCCAGTATGAGTGCTGCGCCCCTCTCAGGACACAGTTTGCTGTCGCACGGGCAGTGTGGTTGAGTTTATGGGCGTATCCCTTGGCTATGGCGGCTATACCGCGCTCGCCAAGCGCCGCCTGTAGCGCGACAAACTGGATGAGGATTCGTGTCGCCTCACGAAGAATGTTCCCGAACCGCGCGACGGTTGCCTCACGTAATCCTTACAGGCGCGGGTGCAGCATCGCCATTGCACATCGCTCGCGCGTGTTCCGTACGCCAGCCTTTCAGGCGGCGCTGTATAGGACGCAGGAGACCGTCTGGGTAGGTGTCCGGCTGCTCGGCCTGCAACTTCTCTAGCATCTCCCGCCCCATACGCGGAGGCTCGTCTTCGAACCAGGCCTTCAACTGGTCGGCAGCCTGCATCAGTAGATCCGGTCGCCGCCTCTCTCGCTTGGGCGGCGACTTATCAGCCGCCGTGGGTCGTGGCGCCGGCTTGTGCCGCAGGGAACGGATCACAGGGCGGTAATCGACAACGTGGCCATGCTTCCCATTCATGCCCGCACGGCCGCGCCGCAAGGTCATCAGTCTCGTGCCGGCGATGAAGACGTCCAGGCGGTCATCATACAAGCGGACCCGCAAGCGGTGCCCGATCAGGCGGGATGGGATCGTGTAGAACACCTTGCGCAGCGTGAAAGCCGCCCAACAACGTGACCGTCACGAGGACCTCCTCGTAGTGGTGGTGCGCACATCCGGCAGCGGCTGCAGAAACTTGCGCTCGGCATCGATCCCGCGGCCGTGCCGCCGATTGCGCGCCTTTACGACCTCGTCGATGAAGCGACGATGGTCGGCAAGGTCAACGAAGTCGCTGCTACCGCGCAGCAGCAGCGCATCCTTCACGGCAGCCTTGATGTGGCCATGGGCACTCTCGATCATGCCGTTCTCATGGGCAATGCCCGGTTGTTCCTCGTGGGCTCCATTCCATAATGGGCACAGAGCGCGTCATAGCGTCTGGTCAGATCGATCTTGGCATGAGCATCCAAATTGCGGAAGGCAGCCGAGAGGCAATCGGTGCGATGAAGCTTCGGCGCACCACCTGCGGACCAGAGCGCATTCTGCAGCCCTTGAACCGTGCACAGCCTTCTTGCCCTTGTGCTTTACCCAGCGGCCGTCGCCCTTCGTGCACTTGCCGGAAAATGACTCCGCGATCTTGCCCGTGGAGCGCGCGCTAGTCGGAATGCGCGGGTCCAGGCTTCGCCGGGAGCCGAACACCGTCTCGGGGTATGGGCGCCGCAGTTCCTCGAAGATCGCGGTCGGTCGGATGCCGGGAGCAGCCCTCCAGCATTGGCACGACCACCTCATCGAGAACCGCAAGCTGTCCGGCATAAACTCGCACACTGGCTGACCGAGACGCTCAACCGGCTCGCCAAAGGTCATCCGGCCAACTTATGCCTTGGGGCGCAGGTGAGGGGGCTCGAAGTTCTTTCGGGTCCGTGGGAGCACTGCCGTGCGGCTATCATGCCGGTGTGGACTCTCCTCATGGTGTCGAGCTGGCTTAGTCAAGCACGAGAAAATACGAATGGCGACGGAAGCCCCGCTTAACCAGCTTAAGGTACTTTGTATTAAAGCAGGCCCGGAGACAGGGCTGGTTACAGGTCGCACTGACATGCTCAAGATCGCTATAACAGCCACGCCTATGTATGCAGGTGAACTACACTCCTGCGTACGCTCATTACCGCCCCAGGGCGATCAACGAGCAATCGTTTGATTGCCTCGGAGGCTGGCGACGTTGTCGGCCATCGTGCGTGGCGTGGCAGCCCATTCCTACCTCATGGAACACAAGCGGCCGCACAATTAGCAGGCTCACAAAAAGCTCCCGCAATTCAGCGCGGCTTTGGATCATTTTACCGCGTAGCGGTATGACAAATCGAGATTGATCGTCAGAAGCTCATAGCTGTTACACCACTAAATGCGGATCAGTGAACTTAGCTAGTTTTCCCCATTTAGAGGAGGCCCATTATGAATGGAAAGGCTATTGATGGCGTAAATATGCTCCGCGCCAACTCTATTGGCCTTGGCCTTTAATAAAGTTAACAATATATTTTCTGATATTAACCAACTATCGGTAGCAGCTTTCGATCTGTTAACCAATGCTTCCAATAATATGTTACAAAATAGGAAGCATTAGGGGGAAGCTGCATTCGTCGGGGGCCGACCATGTCCATTCACATGCTTAATCACCAGTTTGAGAATGCCTCTTATGGGCAAATCGCCGCCAGACGGCGTGCAAATTCCGTGAAGCCATCTGCGCTTGGGTCGAAGGCACAGATGGCTTTGTCGTTAGCTGACACCCCGGCTGAGCGATCGGCTGCAGAGGCGATGTTGAACAGGCGCTATGATTGGCGCGGGTATGGCTCAAATCATAAGATCAGCGATGCTGATAATCACACTACGTTTCTCGCCCACCTGCGGAACCAGCTCGTTGGCACCCTTACCCTCGGAGTTGATTCTCCTAGCGGATTAGCAATCGATACCCTCTTCAAAAAAGAGGTAGATGAATATCGCAACGTACCCGGCGCTCAAGTATGTGAGCTTACGAAGTTCGCCTTTGAGACCGAAGAGAAGGGGGCTGATAACAGCCTTCTGGCATGTCTTTTTCACGCCGTGTTCATTTACGGCATGGATAGTTACAACTGCACCGATCTCTTCATCGAGGTGAATCCACGACACCGCCGTTTCTATCAGGCTATGCTTGGCTTCAGGCCTATCGGTGAGGTGCGCACCAATCCTACTGTGGACGCCCCATCCCAACTTATGTGGATCAGCGTCGCAGAAATCGCCGAGCAGATCACAGCTTTCCGTTCGGGATCGAAAAAGCCCTCCCGCTCGCTCTACTCGCTATTCCTTTCAGACTCTGAAGAGATGATGGTTCGTAGCCGATTGTCGTTCCGGCGGCAGTATGGTTCCCTGAGCAGAATCTTCGAGCGTGGCATAGCGGCAGGTCCGGGCAGCATTGTAGTTGCTCTCTAAGTGGCAAACTCGTGCTCAGCTGCGGCTGTCTGCCGGGTAGGGGGCTGAGGGCCGGGAACCGTTGCTTTCGACCTGTGTTTCTAGAGACAAGGCTAGCCAGTTGTTAGCAGTCCAGTGGCTCATCGCCTTCGTATCCGAACTTGGATACGTTCACGCTTCGGGGTGGCGAGAGCCGTGAGCTGGAAACAGCCGGCACCTTAGAAATGGGCTGGATTTGAGAAGGCCAGGGGCGTGTCGGCGCTCAGCCGGCGAGGCTGAGCAAGACATAGAACCTGAGATAAGTGAGTTCGGTTTGCGAAACGGTGCTTTGCGAGGATGTATGTTTCACAAATCGATCGAGAGCACAGCCAGAGCACAGCACGAAATGATCTCGGGCTCTGATTGCCCGGAAGTTTCTGTAGAGGGGCTATGGGCTTTCGTAGCATCCTCAATAAGGAAGCCCCGTGATCTCTCCCAAAGGGGAACCCTCACGCTTCAAGCCGGCTTGATCCTCGGCGGGTACTCTCACCGGGCATACGCTGGCGTTTACGAAGTGCAGGGTGCAATCATCAAAGCACGCCTCGACACTTGGATCTGGAACCCACTTTCCGAAAAGCCAAGTCTGTTTGGAGTAGGACCTGATTCAATTGACACCTATCATTGGACCGGAAGCATGGATCCGGTGTTTATGTCAGGCGAAATGACGTCAGATGCAGTGCCTGGTGCGGAATTGACGGCTGCGCTGATGAAAATATGCGATCTGGACGGTGGATACTAAAGTCTAATATATTAGAACTGGCAGATTTCACCTGCCGGTCCTCCAGAATGGCATATCTACTCTACCGATTACACATTGTTCTGATCTGAGCTATCGAGCTATCCTCTCGAGGATTTAGAGTTCTTCAGGCTCTCTCGACGCTTATAATTCAAACCAAAAAGGATCGTCCTTTTGAAAGAAGCAGCGAGATACCTCGCTGCTTCTCGTGGGTGCGAAGCCTTTTAACAGATTCCTTAGCCTTACAGGAATCGCTCATGGATATAGATCGTGTCATTAGGCTGAACAGGACTATCCAATTCTGCCTTTTTCACCTTCTGGTCCCCACGATAGATCGTGATGTTGTTCTGGGAACCTGCAAGAGTTGGTCCGCCTGCACGGGCGAGAACCTGTCGTAGTGTCATGCCGCTACGGATGGTGAGTGCTCCTGGCGCATTGACTTGGCCGTAAACAAACACCGTGGGGGCAACGGGAACATATAGTGTGTCACCCGGCTTGACCATGGTGGCGGTGCTCCAGTCGCCGGTCAGGTCCGCAAAGGCGATCTGGTGTTCGGTCGGATCGCCGCGACGGTGCAATATAACGTAATCGGCACCATCTGAACGACCGCCACCAGCGCGAGCCACCACCATACCGACCGTGAGTGGCCGATCTAGGGGATAGATGCCAGGAGTGCCCACTTGGCCGAAGACGGTCACGACGTTGCTGACATATTGCGTTACATCAACGTTGACCGAGGGTCTGGTGAAATAGCCACCGGAGCGAAGCTCGTTGGTAATCTGCTCAGCGAGTTCGCGGGCGGTACGGTCGCGAGCCTGCACCGGTCCTAAGAAGGGCAGGGTGATGGTGCCATCTTCCTTGATCCGTGTGCGGACTACCTGGCCCTGCTGACCTGAACCGTAGATCGTTACCTCGACCTCGTCATTCGCTCCGAGCCTATAGCCATCCCCCGGCTGCATCTGGCCAACCCCGCTTATCTGTGCGGAAGCCTGAAGAGGGGCATTCGCTCCGAGCGTCAGCGCGGCAGCGGCGAACAAGGCCCGAAAGCGCATAGCGTATTTCCTCCTAATCATCAAAAATTAGCGCCGATCGAGCTTGTCAGCACGGTGGACTTGAAGTTGTAAATGGGGTTGTCTGCTTTGCGCCAGCGACGGCTCAGTCCAACGCTTGCACGTAGTTTGCGCGACAGCCGGTAGCTATAGCTCCCGGAGATTGCCTTAGAGCTAGATGCACGAACCGGTAATAATGAGGGTGCCAGGTCATCACCGCGGAACTCGCGATGACTGTGACTACCACTCAGGCTAATCCGGCTCTTGTCGCTCACGTTCAACCTTGCCGTCAGCGTATAATCATCCCGAATGACATAGGTGGCGCTGACACCGTTCTGGTTAGTTACCTCTCTCGCGGCAGTTCCCAATATGGTGAACCTCGGCGTTGGTAGCCATTCCAGTTGACCGTTGTAAGACGCGCCGAGAAAGCTCGGAACCCCCGCGCGCTTAGGATTAGCCTTCGTTATACCGCCGGCGGCACTGATCCGAATGCGCGGCGAGACTGACCGATTAAGGCCAAGCGACACGCTATAAACATCGGTATCGTCGTTAAAACCAGTCAGTTCTACGAGAAGGGGGCGACGCAGTTGGGCCACAGTTCCGTTCAGAGTCACAGTACCAATGCTTGGCTGAGCATAAGCGATACCGACGTTCGCGACATATTGCTCGTAGTTGAAATAGCGAGTCCGGCCGCTCTCGAGAGATCGAAAGGTAAACCCAGCCCTTGGGGCGAAGCCACCCATCTGTGTACATTTAGCGTTGACGCCATATACTTGAGTCGTCGAAGAGGCTCCCGCCGCCACCTGCGTGTCATCAAGATCGACGCGCGAACGGTCATAACTAGCATCCAACGTCATTGAGCATATTGCGCCTACCGGTGCTTGCGCCGATCCGCTGAAGCCAATCCTGCTCTGGTTCAAAAACCGGAAGCGACTGTTAAAGTCGTAACCTGCGGAACCGCTGACGTTGAGTGCGACTCGCCCAAGTAGCCGACGATAATTAAGGTCGATACCAGGCGTCACCCGTAGGTTGTCGCGCGGACCATCCACTTCGGTGTAGCGCAAGGCATTATCATCATACATTGTGCGAACGCTGGGCACGAGCGTGAAGCGTGGCTGGTTATCAACTGCGGCGGTGCTGAGTGGCGACGAGATTGGAACCTGGCCTACCACTGGTGAGGCTAAGGGCTGGGCTGTAGGCGAGCTTTGGGCAGACGCATTGCTAGCTATGGAAATACCAATCCCAACTGCCGCCAGCATCAGCCCGTCTGGACCTCGATACCCACGACGCTGGCTTCGTTCAGACGCGCAATGCGACAACTACCCTGCTCCCCCCGACCGGGATGGTCGACACGTTAGTCCATATGCTCCAGCATAGCAGGTGGCAACGGTACATGGCATCGTAGGAGAGGACTGTCGGGAATTCCGTGCGTGTGCGGGCATAATGGGTAAGAAGGAGTCCCACTATGTCACGGCGCAAAGAACCTGCGATCCCGAATGAGCTTCTTGACCAGCTTTTGGCGGGTGGAGTTGCCAGCGCGGCCTTTGAGCAGGGTGGTCTGCTGGATTCTCTGAGGAAGGCGCTGACTGAAGAGTGGCTACTTGTGCGATTTCGAACCGGGTGGGTTGCGCATCGGCTCGAGATATCTCGGCAAGACGGTGGCCTGGAGCAGCCAATCTGGTCAAAATGGAAGCGCTGGATTGGACAGTGGACGTTACGGGCGCTCCTCGGGTTCTCACCTCAGGCAAGCTGGGCTGCGAGAATGTTGAGGGAGCGCTTCAGGTTGTAGGCGATCGCGGTGAGGTGGACCTGGGCGGTGGCTTTGGCGAGACCTCGCCATCGCATCCGCCGCAGGCCGTAACTTCGCTTCCAGGTTCCGAAGATCTTCTCGATCCTGCCACGCACGCGGTGGATCGGCTGATTCCATTCATGAAGCTTGCGTAGGGTTTCCTGCTCGTCGCGGCCCCACATGCCGGTCGCGACTATCCGAGGTATACCGC